>JAPSKJ010000111.1 GCA_031177735.1 Nocardioides sp. | reverse complement strand
GCGTGCTGGAGTCCCTGGCAGCCGGCGTCTCCGACGGACGCCGGCGGCGGGCCCGGTGGTGGCCCAGGTCGGTGGTCAGCCGGCGGGCTCGTACGGCGGCGCAGACACCGGCCGTGATGGTGGAGCGGGAGCTGGACTCGGTCGGCTGAGCGGGACGGGCGACCGGATCAGCGGCGCGTCACCAGCCGCCGAACCGGTCCCGGCGCCACCGCTCCTCCACGCGCACCATGCAGCTGCCGTGCGGCTCGTGTCGCGGGCACACACCCAGTGCGAGCGCATGCTGGAGTCCCTGACAGCCAGTGCCTGATGGGACGCCGACGGCGGGCCCGGTGGTGGCTCAGGTCGGGTGGTCAGCCAGCGCGCGCACGGCGGCGCAGACACCGACCACGAGGGTGGAGCGGGAGCTGGACCCGGTCGGCTGAGCCGGTCGGGCGACCGGTCAGCGGCGTCTCACCAGCCGCCGGACTGGTCGCGGCGGCGGCGCCACCGCTCCTCGACGCGCTCCATGAAGCTGCCGTGCTGCCGGTGCGGGGCACGGCCACGACGACCGGCCTTGCCGCCGTCGATGACGCTGAAGCCGCGCGAGGGGTGCGCCTGCTGGGCTGCGGCCGCGGCACTGGGCCGACCACGCAGGGAGGCCAGCGCGACGGTCGCCGAGAGCAGCATCACCACGAAGCCGGCGATGCCGACCACCGGGAGCTGGGTGATCACGCCGGTCATCAGGATCGCGATCCCGGCGGCGAAGGCGACTCCGGCGAGGATGGCTCGGCGACGAGCAGCCCGCCGGAAGGACGTGCCGCGCAAGGTGGAGGCGAACTTCGGGTCCTCTTGCGACAGGGCCCGCTCCATCTGCTCGAGCAGTCGCAGCTCCTCTTCCGAGAGTGGCACCGCAGCCTCCCAGGTCTCTCAGCACGACCGTGCGGTCAGGAAAAGTTGGGACAAGTCTAGGCACGCCGCTCGCGTCGCGGTAGGCGACCTCCACAAAATGCCTACTGGACCGTTACCCCGCCCGTGTCCGAGCTACGCCTGCGAAGGGCGGCCGTCGACCAGCGGGAGCTCACGCGGTGCCGACGAGGTGCAGCTGCGTGGCCAGGGGCAGGTAGTCGGGGCGCTCGGCGACCGCCTGCTCGAGCTCGATCAGGGCCGCGGTGGCCCCGGGCTCGAGGTCGAGGAGCGATCCGGGCACCAGGTCGGCGAAGACGCGCACGCCGTGGAGGGATGACACCTCGAAGCCGGCGTCGCCGAGGAGAGCGAGGGCCTGGTCGGCGGTGAAGGGACGCCCGGCGCGGCCGACCGGGGCGCTCTCGTCGAGCAGGGCGCGCGCCTGGACGAAGTGACCTGCCATCGCGCGCGCGAAGACGGCGGCATTGCGCTGGGCGACCAGCAGGCTGAGAGTGCCTCGGGTGCGGATCACCTCACGCAACGTCCGCAGCGCGGCGGCGGGGTCGGGCACCACCTCGAGCACGCCGTGGCACAGGACCAGGTCGGCGGAGTCGGAGCCGGTGACCTCGAGCAAGGTGGAGAGGTCGCCCTGGCGGGCCGCCACGTCGACGCCGAGCTCGCGGGCCCGGCGGCCGAGGGCGGCGAGCGCATCCGGACTGGGATCGACGACGGTCACTCGGTGCCCCAGCTCCGCCACAGGAACGGCGAACCCGCCGGTCCCGCCGCCGATGTCGAGCACGTCCAGGGGGCGACCCGCCTCGAGGATCGGACGCAGCGTCTCCCAGACGACCGCGGTGCGGGCCGCGACCCGGCGCTCCGCCGGACGCTCGGTCGATGACATGGCCCTCACCCTAGTGGGCCCATCGCCGTGCTGCGGCGGCGGAGCGCTAGGAGACCCGGCGCGCCGGCAGGTGGGCCAGGGACACGTGCGGCACCAGGCCGAGGGACTGCTCGACGACGGCGAGGAACCGGTCGGCGTCACGCACCAGGTCGTCGGCCTCACGCTCGGTGACCGCGCGCAACGACCCGGCCTCGGCGGCGGCGCGCTTGGAGGCGCCCGCGGCGAAGAAGGTGGCCCACTCGGCAAGCTCCGGAGCGACCTGAGCCAGCAGCACCCAGGCGTTCTTCTGACGCCGGCCGCGGGCGCTCCCCACCGGCGTGGCCCGGGCGGACAGCAGCGCCGCCGCAGCCCGCAGCGCAGCCACGTGGGCGCAGGCGTAGCGGGTCGGCACATCGGTCGCCGAGACCGCCTCGCTCAACGACTCGGCGGCGCGCAGCAGGTAGGAGTGCGTGGTGGCGGGCAGGGCGTGGGGGTGCAGGCGAACGGACACGGTGGCTCCTGTAGGCGACGTCGACCCGCGGCCGGTCCGGCGGGACGGGGGTCGAGGACGCCCCGCCGGACCGGTTCGAACATCCGTTCGAACACCTGGGACGTTACACCGCCGGGCCGCCCCGCTCAAGCCCCCTGGTCGACGTGGGTGTCGGAAGTGACCTCAGCGTGGATGTAGGCGCTCGTCGCGGGGTGCCAGAGGCAGGCGAGGACACCCAGCCCGAGTGCCGTGCAGATGGCGATGCAGACGACGAAGAGAGCAGGTGGGTCGGTGCGGATGGCCGCCACGCCGGCGACGCCCGTGAAGAACAGCACGAGCGTCATACCGATGCGCGACCACTCGAATCCGTTGCTGACGAAGACCCCGAGCACACCGAGCAGCAGGGCGAGGGTGACGAAGAGGGTCAGCGCGACCGGCACGAAGTGCGGCGGTGCCACCGCGCCGTCCTTCACCGCCTCCAGGCCCTGGTCGCGCAGCACGTCGCGGGTGGCGGGATTGCCCTCCGCCCATGCCCGGGTGAGGTCGTCGGTGCGCAGCAGCATCAGCAGGACACTCACCGCCCCTGCCAGCAGCAGCGCGCGCAGCAGCCGTACGGCCAGCTTGAGCGCTCCGGGGCGCTCGTCCATCCGTGCCTCCTCGTGCCGCACGGTTGCGGCGCTCGATGATGTGACTAGGGTCGGGCCGTGACCTCCTCAGAGCCCACCGACCCCCTCGCCGACCAGGTGGCCCAGCATCCCACGGTCGCCCGCTTCCGGGCGGAGCACGAGCGGCTGGGCGGCGTCGGCGAGATCGTCATTCTGCCCGACTCGGTCCACACCGCCGCGCTGGCGGCAGAAGCACTCGGCTGCGAGGTCGGTGCGATCGCCAACAGCCTGCTCTTCGACGCCGAGGGCGAGCCGGTCCTCATCCTGACCTCGGGAGCCCACCGGGTCGACACCGCGCTGGCCGCCGAGCGGATCGGTGTGCCGCGGCTGCGGCGGGCGAGCCCGGACTTCGTGCGCGAGCACACCGGCCAGGTCATCGGCGGCGTCTCGCCCATCGGCCACCCGGACTCGCTGCCGACCTACCTCGACCGGTGGCTGCACCGGCACCCGGTGGTCTGGGCGGCCGCCGGCCATCCGGCGGCGGTGTTCTCCACGACCTACGAGGAGCTGCTCGCCCTCACCGGCGCGCGCGAGCTCGACGTGGAGTGAGGGGCACCCGGTGGAGAACCTGGCCCTGACCTTCTCGAGCGGCTGGGCCAGCGGCATCAACGCCTACCTGGTCGTGCTGGTGCTCGGCGTGGCCGACCGGGTCGGCACCTTCGCCGACATCCCTGACGCCCTGGGCGACTGGCCCGTGCTCGCAGCCGCCGGCTTCCTCTACGCGATGGAGTTCGTCGCCGACAAGATCCCCTACATCGACTCCACCTGGGACGCCGTCTCGACCGCCATCCGACCGACCGCCGGTGCCGTCATCGGCGTCCTCATGGCCGGCGACGCCTCCTCGCTGGACCAGGCCGTCCTCGGCGTCGTCGGAGGCACGAGCGCCCTGCTCGCGCACCTGACCAAGGCGAGCAGCCGGCTGGCGATCAACACCTCGCCGGAGCCGGCGTCCAACATCCTCGCCAGCGTCGCCGAGGACGTCGCCGTCCTCGGCGTGGTCGCCCTCGCGGTGCAGCACCCCGAGGTGGCCGCGGTGATCGCGGCCGTGCTCCTCATCGCCGGCCTGGTCCTGGTGGCGCTGGTCGCCTCGCTGGTGCGCCGCGGCTGGCGCAGGTGGAAGGGGCACGACCGGCGCGCCACGGCATAGGGTGCCCCGCGTGGCTCGCGTCGTGGTGATCGGTGGCGGTTTCGGTGGGCTCGCGGCAGCTGCGCGGCTGGCGAAGCTCGGGCACGAGGTCAGCCTCCTCGAGCGTTCCGCCCACCTCGGGGGTGCACTCCGGGCGCTGAGCCATGACGGCTTCACCTTCGACGCAGCGGCGTCGTACACGCTGCTGCCCGCGGTGCTGCGCGACCTGTTCCGCAAGTCCGGCCGCCCGTTGGAGGCCGAGCTGGACCTGGTCGAGCTGGACCTGATCCGTGAGCACCGGTTCCCCGGTGGTGACACGCTCCGGCTGCCCGGGTCGTCGCGCGCCGCGCAGCTCGAGGCGCTCGGCCCGGACTGGGTGGCCCACGTCGGCGACTACACCAGCGTGTGGGAGACGCTGCGCACCCAGCTGTTCGAGGTGCTGCCTGCCGACCCGCTCCCGCGGGAGGCGGCCGCGGTGGTCGAGGGCCGGCAGATGCTGGCGCAGCGCCTGAAGCGAAGCTTCCGCGACGAGCGGCTGCGCGCGATCGCCGCGCACCCGTTCACCGTCGACGGCCACGAGCCCCGCGACGTGCCGGCCTGGGCGGGCGTGGTGGCCTACGTGGAGCAACGCTTCGGCGCCTGGACCATCCCGGGCGGCATGGGTCGGCTCGCCGAGGCCCTCACGAGTCGGGTGCAGACGCGGAAGGTCGCCGTGCACACCTCCACGACCGTGCGCGACCTCGTGGTCCGCGGTGGCCGGCCGGTGGCGGTCGAGACCGACGCCGGACCGGTCGACGCCGACGTGGTCGTCGTGGCGATCGACCCCCGGCACCTGCCCGCTCTCGGGCGAGCCGCCGGGAGGACCCTGCCGGCGGTCCCGCCCTACGTGACGCACGTCGGTCTCGACGCCGCCCCCGACCTCCCCCACGAGGTGGTCGTGCACAGCAAGCCCGAGATCGTGGTGCGCACCCGCGGCACCGCGGTCACCACCCTGGTGCGAGGGCAGCTCGGCGAGGACGTCCTCACCCACCTGGCCCGCCACAAGATCGACCTGCGCGAGCGGGTCGTCACCCGGATCGACCTCTCCCCCCGCGAGCTGGTCGAGCAGTGGGGCGGCAGCCCGCTCGGAGTGCGCTGGCACGGCCGCTCGACGACGCGTCACCGGATGAGCCCGCGCACCCCGATCCCCGATGTGTACGCCGTCGGCGCGGCCGCAGCGCACGGGCCCGGGCTGGCGTTCGTGGGACTCACCGCGGCCGTCGCCGCCCAGGCGATCGGGCCGGCGCGCTGAGCGAGGAGGGCGGTGCCGAGCGGAGTGCTCAGGGCACCGCGACGTTGAGCCTGGCGAAGATCTCCAGCGTCGCCTTGGAGCGGTTGAGCGTGTAGAAGTGCAGGCCCGGCGCACCGCCGGACAGCAGCTCCTCGCACAGCTCCGCGGCGATCGCGATGCCCTCGGCTCGGACCGCGGCCGGGTCGGGCCCCGCCGCGGAGATCCGCTCGACGATGTCCTCCGGCACGCTGGTGCCGATCAGCTCGCCCTGCCGGCGGATGGCGCTGAGGTTCAGGATCGGCATGATCCCGGGGAGGATCGGCATGTCGACGCCGCGGGCGCGGACCCGCTCGACGAGGGCGAAGTAGTCCGTGGCGCGGAAGAACATCTGGGTGACGGCGAACTCCGCGCCGGCGTGCGCCTTGGCGACCAGCACGTCGGCGTCGTGGTCGAGCGACTCGGCGGTCGGGTGGCCCTCGGGGAACGCAGCCACGCCCACCCGGAAGTCACCGCGCCGGTGGGCGAGGTCGACCAGCTCCACGGCGTGGGTGAACCCGCCGGGCGTGGCGGCCCACTCCGCGCGGGGCCCCTCCGGTGGATCTCCGCGCAGCGCCATCACGTGGTAGACGCCCTCGGCGGCGTAGGCGTCGAGGATCGACTCCAGCTCCTCGCGGGTGTGGCCGACGCAGGTCAGATGGGCCATCGGCAGGAGCGCGGTCTCGCGGGCGATGCGGCCGGTGATGCCGATCGTCTTGTCACGGCTGGCGCCGCCGGCGCCGTAGGTGACCGAGACGAAGGTGGGGCGGTAGGGCTCCAGGGTCCGGATGGCGTCCCAGAGCTGGGCCTCCCCCGCCTCGTCCTTCGGCGGGAAGAACTCGAAGGAGAAGGAGCGCTCACCCGAGCTGATCAGGTCGGCGAGCGAGCGTCCAGGACCGGTCACCATGGCGGCAGTCTAGGGAGGTGTGGGCGTCGCACCCGCAATCGTCCGCACCTCAAGCACCCTCTAGGCTCGCGACGTGAGCGGCTCCTGGGACTCCACCGACGGCGCGGCCTTCCGCGGGCGGGTGCAAGCGGCCCTCGACGCCTTCCTCGCCGAGCAGGCCGAGCGGCTGGCTCCGTTGGGCCCCGACGCGGCGCTCCTCCTCGACCAGGCACGCACCAGCACCGAGGGAGGCAAGCGGTTCCGGGCGGCGTTCTGCTACTGGGGCCACCGGGCCGTCGCCGGCGAGCCGGCCGATGCGGCCGAGGAGGAGGCGCTGGTGCGCGCCTGCGCCGCCCTCGAGCTGCTGCACGCCTCCGCCCTGGTCCACGACGACTA
This sequence comes from Nocardioides sp., assembly GCA_031177735.1. Taxonomy (GTDB): domain Bacteria; phylum Actinomycetota; class Actinomycetes; order Propionibacteriales; family Nocardioidaceae; genus Nocardioides. Next base: position 170 of record JAPSKJ010000111.1, on the reverse strand, counting down.
CATGGACGCCTCCGACACCCGGCGCGGCCGGCCGGCCACCCACCGGGCGCTCGCCGAGCACCACCGGGCGCAGGGCTGGCGCGGTGACCCCGCTCAGTACGGCGCTGCGGCGGCGATCCTGCTCGGCGACCTGCTGCTGACCTGGGCCGACGAGCTGCTGCGCACGGCCG
>JAPSKJ010000110.1 GCA_031177735.1 Nocardioides sp. | reverse complement strand
TGGCCGTGCGGCGCTACCTCGCCAGCCCGGCCGACGACTCCGCCACCCGGGGAGCGGTCGGGCACCGGCTCGCCGAGCAGGTGGCGCGCCACGTCTACCCGCCCCCGCCGGCCGGCACGCCGGCGGATGCCTTCCTCGCCGCGGTGATGGCGGGGCGGCGTGAGCTCGATGCCGCCCGGCTGGCTCGCGAGGCCGACCTCCGGCGGCGGCTGGGGGCCGGCGGAATCCCCGGTTAACCGGGGATTCCCGCACTTCTCGGGCGTTGCAAAGGCCGAGAAGCGCAATAGTTGAAGGAGGAGTACGCCGCCGGCCCGGCCTCAACGCGGCCAGATCCCTGCATCCCGCAGCTCGAGCCAGACCAGCCGGCCCAGGGCCGGCGGAATCCCCGGTTAACCGGGGATCCCCGCACTTCTCGGGCGTTGCAAAGGCCGAGAAGCGCAATAGTTGAAGGAGGAGTACGCCGCCGGCCCGGCCTCAGCGCGGCCTGATCCCGACCTCGCGCAGCTCGAGGGCGGCCAGGCGGCGCACCACCTCGCGGTCGCCCTCGCGCCACGCGCGCACCGGGTCCGCGGAGACGCGATCAAGCACATGGAGCGGCTGGTTGGCCATCGCCCGCAACGCGAACAGGTCCAGGTCGGCTGCCGAGTCGAGCAGGCGCCGGCCCGCGCTCGCCCGGCGCACGAACCTGATCCGCGGCGGCAGGTAGACGGCGAGGACGATCAGCACGGGGGTGAGTGCCACCGCGAGGGCGAGCCACAGGGCCAGCTGCTCGACGGCGTCGACCTGGGTGCGGCCGGCCGCGGCGAGGCGGTCGGCGGCGGCGCCGGCACCCTCGAACCCGTCGCCGACCTCGCTCCCCACCAGCGGCACGTCGGCCACCGCTCCCCCGGCGTCACGGAGCTGCCCGGCCATGGCACCGGCGGCCTCGTCGATCTCCCGGCCGGGCACGGCCAGGTGCATCGTCGCGTCGTGCACCCGGGTGGCGAGCCAGGCCCAGAGGAGGACCCACGCGACGACGAGGAAGTCGCCGAGCAGCTGTCGGACGCGGCGCGCGGGCGAGTCGGCGTACACCTTCATGGGGCCATGCTCGCGCGGGGCGCGAAAGCGGTCCGCGCGGCTTGCCATGGGAGCGTTCCCATGGCACTGTGACCCGCGTTACGCAACCGTTACCGCTGCCCCTTGACCCGGGGCAACGAAAACGCTTGCATCGGACGCGGAGGAGCAGATTGTCACGGTGCGGCACACGCCAGCGCCCTGCTCTCAACGAAGAGAGGAACGAACGCATGCGATCTCGCAACATGCGGCGGCTCGCCGTCGCCGGCGCATTGAGCGCGTCCCTGGTCCTGGCAGCCTGTGGAGGCGGTGACGACGAGGGCGGCGAAGGCGGCTCCGCCGGCGGCACCTCCCCCGGCGAGGGCCGGGCCGAGTGTGAGCACCTGACCGAGTTCGGCGACCTGACCGGGCGCAGCGTGCACGTCTACACGACGATCGTCGCCCCCGAGGACGCCCCCCACAAGGAGAGCTACAAGCTCTTCACCGAGTGCACCGGCGCCGAGGTCGAGTACGAGGGCTCCAAGGAGATGGAGGCCCAGATCCTGGTCCGGGCCCAGAGCGGCAACCTGCCCGACGTCGCCTACATCCCCCAGCCCGGCCTGCTGCAGACCCTGGTGACCCAGACCGAGACGGTCGTCGAGCCGCCCGCGTCGGTCGAGGAGAACGTCGACGAGTTCTTCGGGGAGGACTGGAAGAGCTACGGCAGCGTCGACGACACCTTCTACGCCGCCCCGCTGGGCGCCAACGTCAAGTCGTTCGTGTGGTACTCGCCGAAGATGTTCGCCGACAACGGCTGGCAGATCCCGCAGACCTGGGACGAGCTCATGACGCTGTCCGACACCATCGCGGCCACGGGCATCAAGCCGTGGTGCGTGGGCATCGAGTCCGGTGAGGCCACCGGCTGGCCGGCCACCGACTGGCTCGAGGACGTCATGCTCCGCACCGCGGGCCCGGACGCCTACGACCAGTGGATCACCCACGAGATCCCGTTCAACGACCCCGCCGTCGAGGAGGCTCTCGACGCGGTCGGCGCGATCATGAAGAACGACGAGTACGTCAACGGCGGCATCGGTGACGTCAACTCCATCGCCACCAAGGCCTTCCAGGAGGCCGGCCTGCCGATCCTCGACGGCCAGTGCGCCATGCACCGCCAGGCCTCGTTCTACTCCGCCAACTGGCCCGAGGGCACCACGATCGCCGAGGACGGCGACGTGTTCGCCTTCTACCTGCCGGGCAGCGGCGAGGAGAAGCCGGTCCTGGGCGGCGGCGAGTTCGTCGCGGCGTTCAACGACAAGCCCGAGACGCAGGCCTTCCAGACCTACCTCTCCACCGACACCTGGGCCAACGAGAAGGTCAAGCTGCACCCGCAGGGTGGCTGGGTGAGCGCCAACAAGGGTCTCGACATCAACAACATCGCGAGCCCGATCGACAAGCTCTCGGCGCAGATCCTGCAGGACCCCGAGGCCGTCTTCCGCTTCGACGCCTCCGACCTGATGCCCGCCGAGGTGGGCTCGAACAGCTTCTGGTCCGAGATGGTCGCGTGGGTGACGGGTCAGGACACCAAGACGACCCTCGACAACATCGAGGAGTCCTGGCCGTCGTCCTGACGCCGTAGCCGCCCGCTCGGGCAGGCGGCTGGGGGGGGTGGGGGGGGGGCGCGCCGCGCGCCGCGCCCCGCCCGACCCGCTCCACCCACCCCTCGATCAGTTGGGAGTGTCATGTCCGCCGGCGAGAAGATTCTCCAGGCCCTCATCGTCATCGCGCTCTTCTTCGCCGTCGTCGCGGTGATCCTCGTGCTGACCTCGCGACTGCGGTCCCGGGTCGGCGAGTACATCCAGTCGACGGCCTTCTTGCTGCCGACGCTGATCCTCATCGGCGTCGGCCTGCTCTATCCCGCCATCTCCACGATCCGCCTGTCGTTCCGCAACAACTTCGACAAGCTCTGGGTCGGCTTCGACAACTACCAGACGATCTTCACCGACTCCGACCAGCTGCGCGTGCTGTTCAACACCGCGCTGTGGGTCATCATCACCCCGATCGTCGCGACCCTGATCGGCCTGATCTACGCCGTCTTGGTCGACCGGGCCCGCTTCGAGAAGTTCGCCAAGGCGCTGATCTTCCTGCCGATGGCGATCTCGCTGGTCGGCGCGTCGCTGATCTGGAAGTTCGTCTACGACGACAACGTCGGCCTGGTCAACGCGGCCACCGAGGCCATCGGGCTCGGCCGCCACCACCTGCTGATCAACGGCCCGTGGAACAACCTGCTGCTGATCGTGATCATGATCTGGGTGCAGGCCGGCTTCGCGATGACCGTCCTCGCGGCCGCCATCAAGGCGATCCCGACCGACATCGTCGAGGCCGCTCGGCTCGACGGGGTGGGCGGCCTGAAGATGTTCCGCTTCATCACCGTCCCGAGCATCAGGCCCACCCTGATCGTCGTGCTGACGACGATCACGATCACCACGCTGAAGGCCTTCGACGTCGTCCGCACCGTGACCGGCGGCAACTTCGACACCAGCGTGCTCGCCTACGAGTTCTACGTGCAGAGCTTCCGGTCCAACAACGCCGGCCTCGGTGCCGCACTGGCCGTGCTCATCTTCGTGCTCGTGCTCCCCGTGGTCATCTACAACGTCCGGCAGATGCGGAAGGTGGCAGCCCGATGACGACCCTCGACACCGACATCAGCGACGCTCGCACGATCAGCAAGATCGAGAAGGCCTCCGAGAGCAGCCGCAAGAACCTCACCTCCAAGGGGGCCTCCGTGGCCGCCGTGGTGATCGCGGTGCTCTGGACCGTCCCGACCGCCGGACTGCTGATCTCGTCGTTCCGGCCCGAGGCCGACATCAAGACCACCGGCTGGTGGCGCATCTTCGTCGACCCGAGCTTCACCCTCGACAACTACCGGGCGGTGCTCTCCGGGTCCTCGCAGTACAACCTGTCGGAGTACCTGATCAACTCCGCGATCATCACGATCCCGGCGGTGATCATCCCGATCAGCGTGGCGACCATGGCGGCCTACGCCTTCGCCTGGATGCAGTTCCCGCTCAAGAACTTCCTGTTCATCCTGGTCTTCGCGCTGCAGATCGTGCCGATCCAGGTCACGATGATCCCGCTGCTCTCGCTCTACGTCGACCTCGGTCTGGCCGGTGGAGACGCGCCCGGCGGCGGCTTCTACACGATCTGGCTCTCGCACGCCATGTTCGCGCTCCCGCTGGCGATCTACCTGTTGCACAACTTCATGAGCGAGATCCCGGGCGAGCTGATCGAGTCGGCCCGGGTCGACGGGGCCGGCCACGTGCAGATCTTCACGCGGCTGATCCTCCCGCTGATGACGCCGGCGATCGCGGCGTTCGCCATCCTGCAGTTCCTGTGGGTCTGGAACGACCTGCTCGTCGCCCTGGTCTTCGGTGGCGGCAGCCCGGACGTCTCCCCGCTCACCGTGCAGCTGGCGGCGCTCTCCGGCACCCGTGGTCAGGACTGGCACCTGCTGGCGGCCGGCGCGTTCGTGTCGCTGATCGTGCCGCTGATCGTCTTCTTGGCACTGCAGCGCTTCTTCGTCCGGGGCCTGCTCGCGGGAAGCGTCAAGGGCTGAGGCCCGGCGCCATGCCGCCGCGGGACGTCATCGGGGCAGCAGCTGCTCCGCGCAGCGACCGGATGACGTCCCGGGCGGCCTCCCTCTCGGGACGGGCCCAGCGCTCAGCCCCGCAGCCGCTCCTGCAGCCAGCGGTAGGACGCCTTGGGGGTGCGGTCCTGGGTGTCGGGGTCGACGTGCACGATCCCGAAGTACTTCGTGTAGCCCTCGGCCCACTCGAAGTTGTCCAGCAGCGTCCACACGATGTAGCCGCGGACGTCGGCACCGGCCTCCCGGGCCCGCTCGGTGGCGGCGATGTGGTCACGCAGGTAGGCGACCCGGTCCTGGTCGTCGACGTGGCGCCCGTCCGGGCCGTCGACCCAGGTCTGGTCGGCGTACGCCGCGCCGTTCTCGGTGACCATGAGCGGCAGACCGGTGCGCCGGTGGGTCTCGACCAGCAGCTCCTCGAGCCCGCTGGACTCGACCTCCCAGCCGATGTGGGTGCGCGGCTCGCGGACGTGGAAGGTCACCGGCGGAACGCCAGGGTAGGCGTCGGTCTCCGGGTGCCGCTCCTCCCCGTCGGGGGTGGGGACGACCGGCCCGGGACGCACCGGCGTGTAGTAGTTGATGCCCAGCCAGTCGGCCGAGCCGCGGATCAGCGCGAGGTCGCCGTCCCGGACCAGGTCGGGGTCGGCCAGCTCCGGGGCGACCCGGAGCAAGCCGGCGTCGTACTCGCCGTCGACGAGGGGGTCGAGCCAGACCCGGTTGCGGACCGCGTCGACGCCGTCGGCCGCCTCGGCCGGCGTGCCGGGCTCGGGCCAGATCGGCGCGAGGTTGAGCACGATGCCGACATCGCGGTTGCCGGCCTCGTGGAGCGCCTGCGCCACCAGCCCGTGGCTGAGCATGAGGTGGTGGGCGGCGCGGTGCGCCTGCCCGCCCTCGCGGCGGCCCGGTGCGTGCACGCCGGCGGCGTAGCCGAGGTAGGCCGCACACCAGGGCTCGTTGTGGGTCGCCCACACCTTCACCCGGTCACCGAGACGCTCGTGGACCGCGAGCGCGTAGTCGACGAAGGCCAGCGCGGTGTCGCGCTCGAGCCAGCCGCCCTTGTCCTCGAGTGCCTGCGGGAGGTCCCAGTGGTAGAAGGTGCCGGTCGGCGTGACCCCGCGCTCGAGCAGGGCGTCGACGAGGCGGTCGTAGTAGTCGAGCCCGCGCTCCTCCACCGCGCCGGTGCCGGCCGGCATGACGCGCGGCCAGGCGACCGAGAAGCGGTAGTAGTCGACGCCGAGGCCGGCGACGAGGTCGGCGTCCTCGGTGTAGCGGTGGTAGGAGTCGCAGGCGACCGAGCCGTCCTTGCCGTCGCGGGTGGCGCCGGGCGTGGCCGCGAAGGTGTCCCAGATGGAGACGCCGCGTCCGTCGGCGGTGGTCGCGCCCTCGATCTGGTACGACGCCGTCGCGGCGCCGAAGGTCAACTGCTCGCCGGTGGGCAGGTGCTGTGTCATGCGGGCGACGCTACCCGATTTCCGGCCCGGCTGGGAGCGCTCCCATGACCAGCATCAAGGACGTCGCCCGAGCGGTCGACGTGTCCACCGCCACCGTGTCCCGTGCACTGCGAGGCCTGCCGGGTGTCTCGGAGACGACGCGCAGCCGCATCGTCGCCGAGGCCGAGCGGCTCGGCTACGAGCCCTCCCCCAGCGCGGTCGGCCTGGCCAGCGGCCGCACCCGCACCGTGGCGGTGATCGTGCCGTTCGTGACGCAGTGGTACTTCGCGCAGGTCATCCAGGGCGCCGAGGCGCCGCTGCGCGAGGCCGGCTACGACCTGCTGCTCTACAACCTGGGCGGCCGGCCCGAGGCACGCCAGCGGGTCTTCTCCACCAGCCTGCTCGCCAAGCGCGCCGATGCCGTGCTCCTGCTGGGCCTCAAGCCCTCCCCCGAGGAGCTCGACCGCCTGCTCACGCTGGGGCGACCGGTCGCTCTGGTCGGCGCGGACGCGCCCGGGCTCGGCGGTGTCCACATCGACGACGTGGCTGCCGCACGGCTCGCCACCGAGCACCTGCTCTCGCTCGGCCACCGCCGGATCGGCTACATCGGCGGCTCGCTCACCACCGCGGTCGACTTCACCGCGCCGTCCGCCAGGCTCGAGGGCTACCGCTCCGCGCTCGCCGCCGCCGGCATCCCCCGCGACCCTGCGCTCGAGGACATCGGCGACTTCACCGTGGCGGGTGGGGGCGCGGCAGGCCGGCGACTGCTGGCCGGGCCG
>JAPSKJ010000109.1 GCA_031177735.1 Nocardioides sp. | reverse complement strand
GTGGTCCCCATCGTGGCGATGCTGCGCCACGCGCGCCGCCTCGGCGTCGCTGACCGGCTGCGGGTCTGCGCGGTCGCGCGCACCCTGGCCGAGCTGCCGTACGCCGACGAGCTGCTCGCCGCCGGGGCGTTCGTCGCGCTGACCCGGGAGAACCTCGGCGACCGCGTGGCCGCGCCGCCCTATCCCGAGGAGCTCGAGCCGCTCACCACCGGCGCCGAGCGCGCGTTCGTGTGCGGCTCGGTCGGGTTCGCCGGCTACGCCACCCGGCTGCTCGGTGAGGTCGCGGTGCGCCGGGACACCATCCGGGTCGAGCAGTTCGGCTCCACCGGTTGAGGCCGGGTAGGGCAGACTGCGTGACATGACGTTCCGGGTCGGCTTCGTGACCGGTGCGACCCCCGACAAGTGGGCGCGCACCTGGCGTGACCGCTCCCGCGAGGCGCTCGAGCTCGTCCCGGTCACCGAGGCCGAGCAGGAGGCGGTGCTGCGCGAGGGACAGGTCGACATGTGCCTGGTGCGCCTGCCGATCGACCGCGACGGGCTCCACTGCATCCCCCTCTACGAGGAGCAGCCCGTGGTCGTCATGGGCCACGAGCACCTGCTCAGCCTGCTCGACGAGGTCAGCCTCGCGGACCTGGCCGAGGAGCAGCTCGTCCTCCCCCACCGCTCCGGCTGGACGCCCTCGGCCGAGCAGCTCTCCTGGCCGGAGATGAGCGAGAAGGACGCCGTCGAGGTGGTCGCCTCCGGCACCGGTGTGGCGATCGTGCCGATGTCCATCGCCCGGCTGCATCACCGCAAGGACGTCGTGCACCGGCCCGTCGTCGACGTGGAGCCCACCACCGTCGGACTGGCCTGGCTCGTCGACAGCGACGATCCCCGCCTGCAGACCTTCATCGGCATCGTCCGGGGCCGCACGGCCAACAGCTCGCGCGGCTGAGCCCGGCGGCGGCACACCCGCGAGATCTGATTAGGCTCCTGCTCCATGGCCTACCTCTCCCCCGGCACCCCGGCGGACCTAGCCGACCGTGCCCGTGCCGGCCTCGCCGACCGGCTCGGGGCGACCGCCACCGTGGTGGCCCGCGCCCCTGGCCGGGTCAACCTGATCGGGGAGCACACCGACTACAACGCCGGTGCCGTGCTGCCCGTGGCACTGCCCCACGCGACCTACGCCGCCGCCGCGCCGCGCACCGACGGCGTGGTGCGGTTGGCGAGCGCCCAGCAGGACCGGATCTGGACCGGACGGCTCGACGAGACCGGCCCGGGGCAGGTCACCGGCTGGGCGGCGTACGCCGCCGGGGTGGTGTGGGCGCTCGGCCCGCTGCTCGCCGACAGTGCCGCCGGCACGGGTGGGTTCGACATCTACATCGACTCCACCGTCCCCCTCGGTGCGGGGCTGTCCAGCTCGGCCGCGATCGAGTGCGCGGTCGCCGTGGCGGTGCTCCACCTGGCCGGTGTGCCGATCACCGATGAGGTGCGAGCCGCGACCATCGCCGCGTGCATCCGCGCCGAGACCGAGGTCGCCGGCGCACCGACGGGCGGCATGGACCAGACCGTGTCGATGCTGGCGCAGGCCGAGTGCGCGCTGCACATCGACTTCCGCGACGAGACCCACGAGCCGGTCGCCCTCGACCTGCCCGGTCGGGTGCTGCTGGTGACCGACACGGGGGTGAGCCACGAGCTCACCGACGGCGGCTACGGCGCCCGCCGGGCCGACTGCGAGCAGGCCGCCCGCGAGATGGGCGTGCCGACCCTGCGCGACGCCGACCCTGCTGACGTGGCCCGCCTCACCGATGAGCGAGTACGCCGCCGCGCGCACCACGTCGTCACCGAGATCGCCCGCGTGGCCGATGTGGTGGCCGCCCTGCGCACCCGTGACCTTCCGGCGATCGGCGCGGCCTTCGCCGCCTCGCACGAGTCGATGCGCGACGACTTCGAGATCTCGACCCCCGAGCTGGACCTCGCGGTGGACACCGCCGTGCAGGCCGGCGCCGACGCCGCGCGGATGACGGGCGGTGGCTTCGGGGGGTCGATCGTGGCGATCGTGCCGGCCGAGCGGGCCGAGGCTGTCACGACGGCCATCGACGCGGCCTTCGCCGGCGCGGGGTTCTCCGCCCCCGCTCACCTGCTGGCCGAGCCTTCGGCGGGCGCAGGGGTCGTGGACTGAGGCCTCCCCGGGTACAGACCGCATCGAACACGATGCGAACGACCCAACGCGAAGGAGCTCCCATGCCCGCGAAGCTGCCCCTCGGACCCGTCAAGACCCTGGGGCGCACGGTGGTGACCACCGCGCTCGGCACCGTCCGCCACCCGCTGCGCACCGCCGGCCAGGCCGTGCAGACCGCCGGCAACGCCGTGCAGACCGCCGGCAACGCCGTGCACACCGCGCGCACCCTGATCGATGTCGGGCACCGGGAGCCGGAGCGGCCGACGACGCCGGCGGATGACGCGGGCGGCAGGTCGAGCACGCCGACCGGAAGCGAGCAGGCGCCGAGTGCCACGGCCACGAAGACCTCGGCGCCGAAGACGTCCGCCAAGAAGGCTCCCGGCCAGCAGGGGACCGCCAAGACGTCGCCCGCCAAGAAGGCCACCGCGAAGAAGGCGCCCGCCAAGGGCACCCCGGTGCCGCCGCCGGTGCCCGACCCGATCACGGCGGCCGAGCAGGCGGTGCAGCGCGAGCTGGCCGCCGAGCCGGCTGCACCGCCGGTGGCCACCGAGCCGTCCGCCCCTGTGGCGAAGGCCGACGCCGACGAGGCGCTCCGCGACGCAGCACAGGTCCGCGCCGAGGAGGACCGTGAGGTCACCACCCCCGTCGGCACGACCGGCGCGGATGTGGGCCGCAACCCCGACACCACCGAGACCGGCCTCCAACAGCCCGGCACCGAGCCGCTGATGGACCCCGCGACGACCAAGGCGATCAAGACCGAGGCCGAGCGGGCGTCGAGGGCGGCCGACCCCGAGAAGGGATAGCCGCTGCCTACAGGCGGGCGGCCAGCCAGTCCGCCAGGGCGCGCGCGCTCGCGTCGACCACGGCAGCCCAGTCCAGCGCGGTCTCGTCGGCGTTGTCGGAGACGTGCTTGACCAGCCGGGCGGGGACTCCGGCGGCCCGGGCGGCCCACGCGACGGCGTACCCCTCCATGTCGACGAGATCCGCCACCTCGGCCAGCCGGCCGCGCACCAGCGGGTCGGAGACGAAGACGTCGCCGGTCGCCAGCGTGACCTCGCCGGACCCGAGCGTGAGCCACTCCTGCGGGTCGTGGCCGAGCGCGCGGATCGCGTCGGCGGAGATGTCGTGGTTGAGCACCCGGCGAGCCTCGTGGACGCCGGTGAGGCCGTCGCGCAGGGCGCCGGCGGAGCCGATGTTGACGACTTCGGTGATGGCGGGGTCGCCGGCGAGCGCCGCCGCTGTGCCGGCCGCGGCGGCGGTCTTGCCGATGCCGGTGATCAGCAGCCGCATCGACGGGGTGCCGTCCACGAGGTCGGCTGCGTAGCGCGCTTCGGCGTGCGTCGCCGACACCACCAGGATTGTCACGCCGGAAAGGCTAAGGGGTGCCGGTCGGTCGACCGGCACCCCTTACCGCACGTCCCCGGGCGGGTGTCCCTACCGCAGCTCCGCCGAGGTGAGGCCGAGCACCCGCCGGGCGACGATCAGCTGCTGGATCTGCTGGGTGCCTTCGAAGATGTCGAGGATCTTGGAGTCGCGGGCCCACTTCTCCAGCAGCTCGGCCTCGGCGTACCCGACCGAAGCGCACAGCTCGACGCAGGACAGCGTGATGTCGGAGCCGACCCGGCCCGCCTTCGCCTTGGCCATCGAGGCCTCGAGCGAGTTCGGCTTGCGGTTGTCGGCCATCCAGGCGGCCTGCAGCATCAGCAGGTACGCCGCCTCCCAGTCCGCCTCCATCTGGAGGAACTTCGCTGCGGCGGCGCTCTGGGTGTAGGCGGGGGCGTCGTAGTCCACGCTCACGCCGGCCCGGGCGAGCAGGTCGCGGGTGAGGTCGAGGCTGGCACGAGCACAACCGACCGCCATGGCCGCCACCAGCGGCCGGGTGTTGTCGAAGGTCGCCATCGCACCCGCGAAGCCCTGCTTCACGTCGATCTCGGGCGAGCCGAGCAGGTTCTCGGCCGGCACCCGGCAGTCGGTGAAGGTGATGGTGGCGGTGTCGGAGGCGCGGATGCCGAGCTTGTGCTCCAGCCGCTCCACCTTCATGCCCGGGGTGCCCTTCGGCACGACGAAGGACTTGATCGCGGCCCGGCCGAGCTCCTTGTCCAGCGTCGCCCACACGACCACCGCGTCGGAGCGCTCGCCGGAGGTGACGAAGATCTTCTCGCCGTTGAGGACGTAGTGGTCGCCATCCTTGACCGCGGTGGTCTTGATGTTGGCGGAGTCCGACCCGGTGCCGGGCTCGGTGATGGCCATCGAGGCCCACACGCCCTCGAAGCGCTTGAGCTGCTCGTCGTTGGCCACCGAGGCGATCGCAGAGTTGCCCAGCCCCTGGCGAGGCATGGAGAGCAGCAGGCCGACGTCACCCCAGCACATCTCCGCGATCGACATGACCGAGGCGAGGTTGGCGCCGTTCTTCACACCGGCCTTCTCCTGCGCGGTCTCCTCGCGGCGTACGCCGGCGGCTCCCGCACCCTCGTTCGCGCCGGACTCGGAGAGGCCGTCGATCATGGCGGCGAGCATGTCGAGCTCTTTGGGATACGCGTGCTCGGCCCGGTCGTACTTGCGCGAGATGGGTCGCAGCATGTTCATCGCGACCTGGTGGGCCTGGTCGCGCAGCGTCCGGAACTTCTTCGGGTCCTCGAGATTGATCGCCATCAGACCAGCACCGCACCTTCCAGGATTCCGATCGCACGCAGGTCGCGGTACCACCGCTCGACCGGGTGCTCCTTGACGAAGCCGTGGCCACCGAGCAGCTGCACGCCGTCGAGGCCGATCTGCATGCCCTTGTCGGCGCAGAGCTTGCGCGCGAGGGCGATCTCGCGGGAGGCGTCCTTGCCGGCGGCGACCCGTGAGGCGGCCTTGTAGGTCACCAGGCGCATCGCCTGCAGCTCGATCGCGATGTTGGCGACCATGAACGCCACCGACTGGCGGTGGGCGATCGGCTCGCCGAACGCCTCCCGCTCCTTGACATAGGGCACCACGTAGTCGAGCACCGCCTGCCCGGTGCCGACCGCCAGCCCGCACCAGGCCAGCCGCGCCAGCTGGACGGCCTCGGTGTACGCCGCCCCCTCGGTGTCACCCAGCACCGCGTCGAGCGGCACCTTCACGTTGTCGAGGGTCAAGGTGGTGAGCGAGGCGGCCCGGACCCCCATCGCCGGCGAGGCCTCGACCGTCAGACCGGGCGTCGAGGATTCGACCAGGAACAGCACCGGAGCGCCGTGCAGCCGGGCGCCGACCAGGAAGAGCTCCGCCTCGGCGCCCCGGACCACCAGCGACTTGGTGCCGTCGAGCACGTAGCCGTCGCCGCTGCGCACCGCGGTCGTGGCCGGCTTGAGCGGGTCGAAGAGCACGGTCGGCTCGGTGAGGGCGAGCGCGGCGGCAGGCACCTCGTTGCCGGTGAACGCCGGCAGGTAGGTCTGCTGCTGCGCGTCGGTCCCCCACAGTCCGAGCGCGGTGGCGACGGCGCCGGGGGCGAGGGTGGCCACGGCCAGGCCCATGTCGCCCTTCGCGAGCGCCTCAGCGACCAGCACCCCGGCGACCGCGGAGCGGGTCTCGGAGATGCCGCCGAGCGCCTCCGGCACGCCGAGGATCGGTAGCCCGATCTCCAGGCTTCCCTTGAGCACGGACTCCGGGGCCAGGCAGGTCTCGTCCGCCTCCGCGGCGGCGGGCCGGAGGACCTCCTCGGCGAACTCGGTGACCACGTCGACGAGCATCTGCTCGTCCTCGGTGGGCGTGAGGTCGAAGACCCCGCTCGGCGAGGCGGCCGGCACCCGGACGCCGGGCTTGCCCTTCTGACCCGCCTTCTGGAAGGCGCGGCTCGCGGCCGTGGCTGTCCGGAAGCCGCTGCGAGTCGCGGTGAAGACCGTCTGCTCGACGGTCCTGCGCAGCCCGAGACGGTCGAGGAGGTCGCTCTGCGCGACCTTGTTGAGCGCGGCGACGGCGTACCCGATCGGGTCGCGCTGCTCGCTCGCCGGCAGCCCGTGTCGGCCGCCGGGCCGGAGACTCTGGAAGAGGGACATGAAGCAAATGTAACTGTGAGTTACAACGGGCGCTACAGCAGCCGCGGTGCGGCGGGTCACACGTCGTCCGGCGGTAGGCTCGATTCCATGTCCGACCCTGCCGCGACCGATGCCGTCCTCGCCCCCTACGGCCCGCTGCCGACCGACGGCTCCACCCGGCCGATCACGCGCTGGGGCGCCGAGGTGATGCACCGACCCCAGCAGCCCGTCACCGACTTCGACGAGTCGCTGCGCAGCCTGGTCGCCGACATGACTGCGACGATGTACGCCGCCGACGGGGTCGGCCTCGCGGCCTGCCAGGTCGGAGTCGACCTGCAGGTGTTCGTCTTCGACTGCCCCGACGACGCTGGCCGTCGGGTCGTCGGCGTGGTCTGCAATCCCGAGGTGGAGCTGCCCGAGGGTCGCGACCGCCGCCTCGACGCCGACGACGAGGGCTGCCTCTCCTTCCCCGGCGCCTACGTGGAGTGCGCCCGCCCCGACACCGCCACCGTGCGCGGCCAGGGCCTCGACGGCCAGCCGGTCGAGTTCACCGGTGACGGCCTGCTCGCCCGCTGCCTCCAGCACGAGACCGACCACACCCGCGGCATCGTCTTCGGCGACCGGATCTCGGAGAAGGCCCGCAAGAAGCTCCGCAAGCAGCACGACAAGGCCGCCCCCGACTACCCCCTCTCCTGGCCCGCCGAGTAACGCGCGAGACGTCACTTCTGGCCCGCCGAGACGTCAGTTCTGGCCCCTCGAGACGTCACTTGTGGCCCGCCGAG
>JAPSKJ010000108.1 GCA_031177735.1 Nocardioides sp. | reverse complement strand
TGGATAGGGTCTGCGACATGGCAACCGTGCTCCTCGTGCGACACGGCCGGACCACGGCCAACGCCAGCGGCACCCTGGCCGGTCGGCTGCCGGGCGTGAAGCTGGACGACACCGGCCAGGAACAGGCCCGCCGCACGGGGGAGCGGATCGCCGCCGTCCCGCTCGCGGCGGTGGTGAGCAGCCCGCTGGAGCGGTGCAAGCAGACCGCCCGTGCGATCACCGGTCAGCAGCCCGGCACGACGACGCTGACCACCGACAAGGGGCTCGCCGAGTGCGACTACGGCTCCTGGCAGGGCAGGCTCATCAAGGACCTCGCCAAGGACCCGCTGTGGAAGGTGGTCCAGGCACAACCCTCGGCGGTCACCTTCCCCGACGGTGAGTCGATGCTGCAGATGCAGGCCCGCGCGGTCGCAGCGGTACGCCGCCACGACGCCGCGATCGAGGCCGAGCACGGCCCCCAGGCCGTCTGGGTGGCGGTGAGCCACGGCGACATCATCAAGTCGATCCTGGCCGACGCGCTCGGGATGCACCTCGACCTGTTTCAGCGCCTGCACGTCGACCCGGCGTCGGTGTCGGTCATCCGCTACACCGAGGCACGCCCGTTCGTCGTGGCCACCAACACCTCCGCCGGCGACCTCGGCTGGCTGGCGCCGCGGCCCGGCAAGCGGCGTGGCTCCAAGCGATCGGGCGCTCGGCCCACCGACGCCGTCGTCGGCGGCGGAGCCGGACCGGCGGACGCGTGAGCGTGGCGCTTCAGGACAAGCCCTAGGGTGGTGGACATGCCAGTCGTGCACGCCTTCGACCCGCCGGAGAGGTTCGTGGCGGGCACCGTCGGGGAGCCTGGCTCCCGCACCTTCTTCCTGCAGGCGCGCGCCGGAGCCCGGCTCGTGTCGGTCTCGTGCGAGAAGCAGCAGGTGGCCGCCCTCGCCGAGCGCATCGACGAGCTGCTCGACGAGGTGATGACGGCCACCGACGCGCTCATCCCGGCGATCGCGCCGGTCGGCCTCGACGACAACGCCCCACTCGACCAGCCGATCGAGGAGGAGTTCCGGGCCGGCACCATGACGCTCTCCTGGGACCCCAGCGACGAGCGCGTGGTGATCGAGGTCTTTCCCTTCGACGAGCGCGCCTTCGAGACCGGCGAGGAGGACGAGGGCGAGCCGGAGGAGCTGCTCCTGGTGCGCCTCGACGCCGGCCACGCGCGCGCCTTCGTCGTGCGGGCCAACCGGGTGATCGAGGCCGGGCGACCGCCCTGCCCGTTCTGCGGCGGCCCGATCGACCCCAACGGGCACCTGTGCGTGCGGGCCAACGGCTTCCGGCGGCGCGACCCCGTCGAATGAGCGATCGGGCGAGCGCGCTGGACGCCGGCGAGGACGAGCTGGTCCTCATCGGACGGGTGATGCCGGCGTCCAACGCGACCTTCGTCGGCCGCATCGGTGACCTGGAGGTCGTCTACAAGCCGATCGCGGGGGAGCGGCCGCTGTGGGACTTCCCCGACGGCAACCTGGCCCACCGCGAGGTGGCGGCCTACCTGGTCTCCGAGGCGCTCGGGTGGGACGTCGTTCCCCCGACCTGGCTGCGGGAGGGTCCGCACGGCACCGGCATGGTGCAGCGCTGGATCGAGGTCGATGAGTCGCAGGCCGCGGTCACCATCGTGCCGTCGGGCGAGGTGCCCGAGGGCTACCTCCACGTCTTCGACGGCATCGACGCGGCCGAGCGGCCGGTGTCACTCGTCCACGAGGACACCGCGGCGCTACGCCGCATCGCCGTCTTCGACGCGGTCGTCAACAACGCCGACCGCAAGGGCGGCCACGTGCTGGAGACCGCCGACGGGCACCGCTACGGCATCGACCACGGCATCTGCTTCCACCGGGAGGACAAGCTCCGCACCGTCCTGTGGGGATGGATGGGCTCTGCGCTGACCGAGGAGGAGGCGGCCGCGATCACCCGGGTCCGCGGCGAGCTGGACGCCGAGCTGGGCGAGGCGCTGTCGGCGTACCTCTCCGTGTGGGACCTCGAGGCGCTCGCCGCCCGCTGCGACCGGCTGCTCGAGGAGGGCCGGCTGCCCGAGCCGACCGGCGAGTGGCACGTCATCCCCTGGCCGCCGTTCTAGCGCGCCACGAGGGTCTCGACCGGCCCGGCCGGCGGGGTAAGTAGAGTTCGCGGCATGCGCGCCTGGCCTGCCCCGGAGATGCCCGCCCTGCCCGTGCCCGGCCCGGACGTCGCGCTCCACGACACCGCCACCGGCCGCCGGGTGTCGACCGCCGGCGACGGCGCGGCGACGCTCTACGTCTGCGGGATCACGCCGTACGACGCCACCCACATGGGCCACGCGGCGACCTACGTGGCCTTCGACCTGCTCAACCGGGCCTGGCGCAACGCCGGGCGCGAGGTGGTCTACGCCCAGAACGTCACCGACGTCGACGACCCGCTGCTCGAGCGGGCCACCAAGGTGGGCGTCGACTGGCGCGAGCTCGCCGAGCGTGAGACCGAGCTGTTCCGTGCCGACATGACGGCGCTGCGGGTGCTGCCGCCGGAGCACTACACCGGCGCGGTCGAGTCGATCCCCCTGGTGG
The DNA here is from genome assembly GCA_031177735.1 of Nocardioides sp. Taxonomy (GTDB): domain Bacteria; phylum Actinomycetota; class Actinomycetes; order Propionibacteriales; family Nocardioidaceae; genus Nocardioides. Next base: position 4,417 of record JAPSKJ010000108.1, on the reverse strand, counting down.
TCGACCTGATCGAGCGTCTGCAGCGAGCCGGTGCCGTCTACCGGGTGGAGGACGACCTCTACTTCTCCGTCGCCAGCGACAGCGCGTTCGGCACCGAGTCCAACCTCACCCGCGAGCAGATGCTGGCGATCTTCCCCGAGCGCGGTGGCGACCCGGACCGGCCCGGCAAGAAGGACCCGCTCGACTGCCTGGTCTGGCGCGCCGAGCGCCCCGGCGAGCCGTCGTGGCCCTCGCCGTGGGGACCGGGCCGACCCGGCTGGCACGTCGAGTGTGCGGCGATCGCGCTGGACCACCTCGGCGTGGGTCTCACCGTGCAGGGCGGCGGCAGCGACCTGATCTTCCCGCACCACGAGATGTGTGCTGGTCACGTGCACGTCGCCGAGCCGGGCAGCACCTTCGCGCAGGTCTACTCCCACACCGGGATGGTCGCCTACGACGGCGAGAAGATGTCGAAGTCGAAGGGCAACCTGGTCTTCGTCTCGGCGCTGCGCAACAGCGAGATCGACCCGATGGCGATCCGGTTGGTGCTGCTGCGCCACCACTACCGCAGCGACTGGGAGTGGACCGACGACCAGCTCTTCGACGCCGTCGACACCCTCTCCACCTGGCGCAAGGCGCTCGCGTTGCGCTCCGGCGCGCCGGCGGACCCGGTCGCCGAGGAGGTGCTCGCCGCCATCGCTGACGACCTTGACGCGCCGCGGGCGGTCGCCGCGATCCAGGCGTGGGTCGACGAGACGCTCGGCCACGGGCACCTCGCGGACCACTCCGACCAGGACGCCGCGGCCACCATCAGCGCGGTGCTCGACGCCGCCCTCGGCCTCAAGCTCTGAGGAGGCCCCGGGGCGAGTGACCGCTCGCGGTCAGCTCTCGCCCTGGCGGCGCTTGAGGTAGCGCTCGAACTCCCGGGCGATCGCCTCGCCGGAGGCTTCGGGGAGCTCGGTGGTGTCGCGGGCCTCCTCCAGGCTGCGGACGTAGTCGGCGACGTCCTCGTCCTCCGCGGCGAGCTCGTCGACGCCGCGCTCCCAGGCGCGGGCGTCGTCCGGCAGGTCGCCCAGCGGGATGCTGCACTCGAGCAGGTCCTCGAGCTGGCTGATCAGCGCCAGGGTCGCCTTGGGGCAGGGCGGCTGGGCGACGTAGTGCGGCACCGCCGCCCAGTAGGAGACCGATGGCATGTCGAGCTTGATGCAGGCATCCTGGAACACCCCGACGATGCCGGTGGGGCCTTCGTACGACGACTGCTCGAGCTTGAGCCGGTCGGCCAGCGCCGCGTCGGTGGCCGTGCCGGAGACCGGGATGGGCCGCGTGTGCGGGCTGTCGGCCAGGAGAGCGCCGAGGGTGACCACGAGCCCGCCGCCGAGTGTCTCGCACGCCGCCAGCAGCTCCGCGCAGAACTGCCGCCACCGCATGTTGGGCTCGATGCCGCGGATCAGGATGACGTCGCGGTCGAGGCCCGGGGGAGAGGCGATCGCGATCTGGGTGCTCGGCCAGGTCAGCTTGCGCACGCCGTCGGCGTCGACGCCGACGTGGGGGCGGTTGACCTGGAAGTCGTAGAAGTCCTCGGGGTCGACGGCACCGACGACGCGTGCGTCCCAGACCTGCATCAGGTGGTCGACCACGCCCGAGGCCGCGTCGGCCGCGTCGTTCCAGCCCTCGAACGCGGCGATGACGACCGGATCCACCAGGTCGTGGGCCTCCTCGATCTCGATCACCCCTCCAGCCTAGTGGCCGGTGCTGATCCGGCCGGGGCGGGCACGTGGCGCCGGTGTCACGATGCGGGAAATGGGCTGGGTGCGCGCCCGGCGTCGTAGGATCGACTCCGCCGAGAGGCGTTGCAACGGGCGCTCGCGCGCGCCCGCCACGCTCGGCTCCTGCAGCACCGCTGCAGTGATCCAAGGACGCCTTCCGTGACGGAAGGAGTTGGCATTGACCGGCGAGCGGCAGCACTGGCGTCCCGACGCATCGGAGGCCCTGACCCGGGCGCTCCGCGAGCGGATCCTGGTCATCGACGGTGCGATGGGCACCGCGATCCAGCGCGACCGTCCTGACGAGGCCGGCTACCGCGGTGAGCGGTTCGCTGACTGGCCCTCCGACGTTGTGGGCAACAACGAGCTGCTCACGCTCACCCAGCCGGAGATCATCCTCGCGATCCACCGCGAGTACCTCGACGCCGGCGCCGACATCGTCGAGACCAACACCTTCAGCGCCAACGCGATCTCGCTGGCCGACTACGGCATGGAGGAGCTGGCCTACGAGCTCAACGTCGAGTCCGCCCGGCTCGCGCGCCGGGCCGCCGACGCGGCGAGCACCCCGGAGCGGCCGAGGTACGTCGCCGGCGCGATCGGTCCGACCACCCGCACGGCAAGCATCAGCCCCGACGTCAACGACCCCGCGGCGCGCAGCGTCAGCTACGAGCAGCTGGTGGCGGCGTACTCCGACGCCGCCCGCGGCCTGGTCGACGGCGGCGCCGACATCCTGCTGATCGAGACGATCTTCGACACCCTCAACGCCAAGGCGGCGATCTTCGCGCTGGAGACGCTGTTCGAGGAGGCGGGCCGCCGCTGGCCGGTGATGGTCTCCGGCACGATCACCGACGCCTCCGGCCGCACCCTGTCCGGTCAGACCACCGAGGCGTTCTGGAACTCGGTGCGCCACGTCCGGCCGCTGGCGATCGGTCTCAACTGCGCGCTCGGCGCCCAGGAGATGCGGCCCTACGTCGCCGAGCTGTCCCGCCTCGCCGACACCTTCGTGTCCGCCTACCCCAACGCCGGCCTGCCCAACGCCTTCGGTGAGTACGACGAGGCCGCCGAGCAGACCGCCGCGATCGTGGGGGAGTTCGCCGACGCGGGGCTGGTCAACATCGTGGGTGGCTGCTGCGGCACCACCCCCGACCACATCCGCGCCATCGCGCAGACGGTCGCGGGCAAGGCGGTCCGCCAGCCGGCCACGCCGTCGGCGGCCATGCGCCTCTCGGGTCTCGAGCCGTTCACGATCGACGAGGACAGCCTCTTCGTGAACGTCGGTGAGCGCACCAACATCACCGGCTCGGCCCGCTTCCGCAACCTGATCAAGGCCGGCGACTACGACACCGCCCTCAGCGTCGCCGCCCAGCAGGTCGAGAACGGCGCACAGGTCATCGACGTCAACATGGACGAGGGCATGATCGACGGCGTCGCCGCGATGGACCGCTTCCTCAAGCTGGTCGCCTCCGAGCCCGACATCAGCCGCGTGCCGGTGATGATCGACTCCTCCAAGTGGGAGGTCATCGAGGCCGGCCTGCGCAACGTGCAGGGCAAGCCGATCGTCAACTCGATCTCCATGAAGGAGGGCGAGGAGAAGTTCGTCGAGCAGGCCCGGCTGTGCCGCAAGTACGGCGCTGCCGCGGTCGTGATGGCCTTCGACGAGGACGGCCAGGCCGACTCCTACGAGCGGCGGATCGCGATCTGCGAGCGGGCCTACCGCATCCTCACCGAGCAGGTCGGCTTCCCCGCCGAGGACATCGTCTTCGACCCCAACGTCTTCGCGGTCGCGACGGGCATCGAGGAGCACGCGACGTACGGCGTCGACTTCATCGAGGCGACCCGGTGGATCAAGCGCAACCTCCCGGGCGCGAAGATCTCCGGTGGCATCTCCAACGTCAGCTTCAGCTTCCGCGGCAACAACCCGGTGCGCGAGGCGATCCACGCGGTCTTCCTCTTCCACGCCATCCGGGCCGGCCTCGACATGGGCATCGTCAACGCCGGGGCGCTGGTCGACTACGACTCCATCGACGCCGAGCTGCGCGACGCGATCGAGGACGTCGTGCTCAACCGCACGCCCGACTCCGTGGCCGCCACCGAGCGGCTGCTGGAGATCGCGGAGCGCCACCGTGGCTCCGGCGAGCAGCAGGAAGCGGTCGCGGAGGAGTGGCGCTCGCTGCCGGTCGGCCAGCGCATCACGCACGCCCTGGTCAAGGGCCTCGACGCCCACGTCGAGGCCGACACCGAGGAGCTGCGCCAGGAGATCGCCGCCCGCGGCGGACGCCCCATCGAGGTCATCGAGGGTCCCCTGATGGACGGCATGAACGTCGTCGGAGACCTCTTCGGCGCCGGCAAGATGTTCCTGCCCCAGGTGGTGAAGTCCGCGCGCGTCATGAAGAAGGCGGTGGCCTACCTCATCCCGTTCATCGAGCAGGAGAAGGCCGCACTCATCGAGGCCGGCGACACCGAGCTGGCCTCCGCCAAGGACACCAACGGCACGATCGTGCTCGCGACGGTCAAGGGCGACGTCCACGACATCGGCAAGAACATCGTGGGCGTGGTGCTGTCGTGCAACAACTACGAGGTCATCGACCTCGGCGTGATGGTGCCGGCGCAGAAGATCCTGGACACCGCCAAGGAGGTCGGTGCCGACATCATCGGGCTGTCCGGCCTGATCACGC
>JAPSKJ010000107.1 GCA_031177735.1 Nocardioides sp. | reverse complement strand
CTCGGCGGGCCACAAGTGACGTCTCGCGCTTCGGGGGTCAGGCGCGGGCCTGGGCGATGGCGTAGAGCGCGACCGAGGCGGCCACACCGGCGTTGAGCGACTCCACGGCGTTGGCCATCGGGATCGACACGATCTGGTCGCAGGTCTCGGCCACGAGGCGCGAGAGACCGCCACCCTCGGCCCCCACCACGAGCGCCAGCGGGCCGTCGCCGAGCTCGAAGCCGGGCAGCTCGACGTCGCCGCCCATGTCGAGGCCGGCGACCATCAGGCCGGCCTCCTGGTAGGACTTCAACGTCCGGGAGATGTTGACGGTCAGGGCTACGGGGATCCGCGCGGCCGCACCGGCGGAGGTCTTCCACGCGGCAGCGGTCATGCCGGCCGCCCGCCGGTCGGGGATGACCACGCCGTGCGCCCCGAAGGCCGCGGCCGAGCGCACGATGGCGCCCAAGTTGCGCGGGTCGGTGACGTGGTCGACGACGACCACCAGCGGCGGCTGGCCGGCCGTCTCGGCGGCGTCGAGGAGGTCGTCGGGGTGGGCATACTCGTACGCCGGCACCCGCACCGCCAGGCCCTGGTGGCCGTTGAAGCCGGTCATCCGGTCGAGCTCCGGCTTGGCGACCTCGAGCACCGAGAGGCCCAGCTCGGCCGCGAGCAGGAACGCCTCCCGCAGCCGGCCGTCACGCTCGGCCCCCTCGGCGACGTACACGCCGTTGACCGGCACGCCCTCACGCAGCGCCTCGACGACCGCGTTGCGGCCGATGATCCACTCGGCCTCGGAGGAGGAGCGCTTGCGGGGAGCCCGCTTGGCCGCCGACTTGTCGGCGAGCTTCGCGGCCTTGTGCGCCTTGTGGTAGGGCCGGTCCTTCGCCTTCGGGGTGGGCCCCTTGCCCTCCAGCCCGCGACGGCGCTGTCCACCGGATCCGACCGTGGCGCCCTTCTTGTTGGACTTCTGCACCGCGCCGCGGCGCGAGGAATTTCCAGGCATCAGGTCAGACTCCATTTCGGTCCGGACGGGGTGTCCTCGATCTCGATCCCGGCAGCCTTGAGCTGATCGCGGATCTCGTCGGCGCGAGCCCAGTCCTTGGCGGCCCGCGCGGCCGCGCGGGCTTCGAGCAGGCCGCGCACCAGGGTGTCGACGGCGTGGGTGAGCTTGTCGTCGTCGGTCCCGCCGGCGCCGCCCCAGGCGGGGTCGCGCGGGTCCAGGCCGAGCACGTCGAGCATGGCGACCACCGCGCCGAGCGGGTCGGCGACCGACGCGCCCTCACCGAGGAGGCGGTTGCCCTCGCGCACGGTGTCGTGCAGGACCGCGACGGCCGCCGGCGTACCGAGGTCGTCGTCCATCGCCGCCGCGAAGGCCTCCGGCACGGCGCTGCCGCCGAGGTCGCCGGCCTGCCCGCGGGCACGGTCGAGGAAGCCCTCGATGCGCCGGAAGCCGGCGGCCGCCTCCTCGAGCGCCTCGAAGCTGAACTCGACGTGGGAGCGGTAGTGCGCGGAGACCAGGTAGTAGCGCAGCTCGATGCCGCGGAAACGCTCGAGCACCGACGGGATGGTGAGGCTGTTGCCGAGCGACTTCGACATCTTCTCGCCGGCGGTGGTGATCCACGCGTTGTGCATCCAGTACGACGCGAACGGCCGACCCGCGGCCCGCGCCTGCGCCTGCTCGTTCTCGTGGTGGGGGAAGCGCAGGTCGACGCCGCCACCGTGGATGTCGAACGCGGGGCCGAGGTACTTGCCGGCCATCGCCGAGCACTCGATGTGCCAGCCGGGCCGGCCGCGGCCCCACGGGGAGGGCCACGAGGCGGTCTCCGGCTCGGAGTCCTTGCGGCCCTTCCACAGGGCGAAGTCGCGTGGGTCGCGCTTGCCGCGCGGGTCGGCGTCGGCGGCGGCCTCCATGTCGTCGATGCCCTGGTGGGTCAGCTCGCCGTAGGCCGGCCACGAGCGCACGTCGAAGTAGACGTCGTCGCAGCCGGCGGTGCTGCCGGGCGCCGCGTACGCGTGGCCGCGCTCGATCAGCTCGCGGATCAGCTCCACCATCTCCGGCACGTGGCCCGTGGCCGCCGGCTCGTAGGTGGGCGGCGCGACGTTGAGCGCGGCGTAGGCCCGGGACAGCTCGCGGTGCATGTCGTAGGCGAGGTTGTACCAGGGGCGGCCCTGGGCCTGCGCCTTCGCGAGGATCTTGTCGTCGATGTCGGTGACGTTGCGGATGAAGGTGACGTCGTAGCCGCTGTGCCGCAGCCACCGTTGCAGCACGTCGAAGTTGACGCCGCTGCGCACGTGCCCGACGTGGGGCTCGGACTGCACGGTCAGGCCACACACGTAGAGCGACGCCTTGCCCGGTTGCAGGGGGACGAAGTCACGGACCTCGCCGGTCGCGGTGTCGTAGAGCCTGAGCGTCACCCGGCAAGTCTATTGAGAGCGGCGGTGGGCGCCGATTCGCCGAGCGGGCCGGTCACTCCACCTGGAAGGTGACCGTGTGCCAACCCGTCGCGCCGTCGGGGACGACGTCGCGCTCGACGCCGGTCTGCACGTCACCGGTCCGGCTGATCGCCCGCACGGCGACCCGGTGCTCACCGGGCTCGAGGTCGACGGCCAGCCGCCACTGCACCCAGCTGTCGACGGTCGGCTCGAGCGCCAGGTCGGCCGGTTGCCAGCCGCCGCCGTCGACCTGCACCTCCACCCCCTCGACGCCGGTGTGCTGCTGCCAGGCGGTCCCGGCCAGGTGCACCTCACCGGCCGGCACCGTCTCCCCCGACGCCGGCACGTCGATCCGGGAGGTCAGCTTGACCGGCCCGTGCGCGCTCCAGCCACGCGAGGTCCAGTAGCCCTCCGCATCGCTGAACCTGGTCACCTCCAGCTCCACCAGCCACTTGGTGGCGCTGACGTAGCCGTAGAGCCCGGGCACCACCATCCGCACCGGGAAGCCGTGCTCGATCGACAGCGGCTCGCCGTTCATCGCCACCGCGAGCAGCGCGTTGCGCTCATCGGTGAGCGCCCCCAGCGGGGTGAGGCAGGTCCAGCCGTCCTCGGAGGTCTGCAGCACCGCGTCGGCGTCCGGCCGCACGCCGAGCTCGGCGAGCAGTGTCGCGATCCGCACCCCGCTCCACCAGGCGTTGCCGACCAGGTCGCCGCCGACCGAGTTCGACACGCAGCTCAGCGTCACCCAGGCTTCGGTCAGCTCGCGCGCCATCAGGTCCGCCAGGCTGAGCTCCACGGGCCGGTCGACCAGCCCGTGCACACGCAGGCGCCACGCGTCGGGGTCGATCGCGGGCGGGCTGAACGCGGTGTCGATCCGGTAGAACTCCTCGGCCGGCGTCAGCCACGGCACCGGCGCGCTGGGGTCGACGCCGGTGGGCACCTCCGGCACGGTCACTCCGTCGAGGTGCAGCAGCCGCCGCGCCTCCTCGACCTGCCGGCGGCCCGTGATCAGGCGCCCGCTGACGGCCAGCGCCGCCGCGCCCACGGCGAGCACCCCTGCGGCGACCAGGAAGCCCCGCCGCCGCACCGGAGTACGCCGCAACGGATCGCTCAGCACCTCCAGTGCCCCGATCCAACCGAGCAGCCCGGCGCCCACGGGCACCAGCGGGCGCCACCCGCCGTCCTGGGCGACGACGGCGGCTCCGCCGACGGCGGCCAGCACGACGAACCCGGTCAGCGGGCCGATCCAGCCGTGCCGGCGCAGCCGACCGAGCCAGCCGCACAGCGCGACGAGGACCAGCAGGATGAGCACCACGAACACCGGCTTGTCGGCGGTGCCGAGCAGGTCGATCCCGAACTCCGCGACCGGCCCCGGTAACAGCCGGACCGTCTGCTCGGCCACCGCCGCCACCGGGTTGTCGGCGACCTGCAGCATCGCCGCCGCGCACCAGCTGAGCGCCACCCCGAACAGCCCAGCGACGATGCCGGCGCCGGTCCAGGCCGCGCGGGCGTCACCCGGGCTGCGCGGGTCCTGCGGCGCGTCGGACCCGGCCGGCTGCCCGGCGGGCGCCGCCGACCGGTCGGCTGCGGAGGAGGTCACTCTGCGATTGTCCCACCGGTGCGATGATCGCCCCCGTGACCGCTCCACTGCCCCGTGTCGGCATCGGCACCGACGTGCACCGGCTCGCCGACGGCGTACCGCTCCACCTGGCGGGCCTGGCCTGGCCGGACTCGCCCGTGGGTCTGGAGGGGCACTCCGACGCCGACGTCGCGGCGCACGCGGCCTGCGACGCGCTCCTGTCGGCGGCCGGCCTGGGCGACCTGGGGTCCAACTTCGGCACCGCCGAGCCGGAGTGGGCCGGCGCTGCCGGGGCGACGCTGCTGGCCGAGACCGCTCGCCGGGTGCGCGCCGCCGGCTTCGAGATCGGCAACGTCGCCGTGCAGGTCATCGGCAACCGGCCCAAGCTCGGGCCGCGCCGCGGGGAGGCGGAGGCGGCTCTCTCGGCGGCCGTCGGCGCCGCCGTCAGCGTCTCGGCCACCACCACCGACCGCCTCGGCCTCACCGGCCGCGACGAGGGCATCGCGGCGATCGCGACGGCGTTGGTCTACTCGACCTGACCCGGTCTCACGACGCCGGCGCGACCACCTTGCGGTGCCCCACCAGGACCACCCCGTCGACCACCCGGACGTCGTAGGCCGGCACCGACACGTGGGCGTCCTCCAGGCACCGGCCGGTGCGCAGGTCGAAGGCGTGCCGGTGCAGGGGCGAGGCCACGAACGGCACCTCGCCGCGCTGACCCACGATGCCCTTGGCCATCACCGACGCCTTGGCGAAGGGGTCGTGGTTGCCCAGCGCGTAGACCTGGTCGTCGGCGGTGCGGAAGATGGCGATCGCCTGGCCGTGCACCAGCGCGGTGGCCCCGCGCTCCACCTCGAGCTCCGCCACGCGGCACACCGGCTGCCACTCGTCGGTGTTGGCGGAGGATCGCGGGCTCATGCGGACGCGACCAGCCCGAGCCGTAGCGTCATCGGGGCCTCCCTTCGGTGCCCTCGAACGTAGGGCGGCCGTGTTCGCTCCCTGTTTCACCGCGTTACAGCCGTGAAAATGCTTCCTCCCGCCTGCGGGCCCGGCGTTACCGCCGGTTAGCCTGCGGCGCATGCCCGCCGCGCTCGTCATCCTCGCCGCCGGCACCGGCTCCCGGGTCGGCGCCGCGGTCAACAAGGTGCTGCTCCCCCTCGGGGACACGACCGTCCTCGGCGGTTCGCTGCGCACCGCGCTCGCGGTCGACGACGTCCACCGCATCGTGCTCGTGGTGCGGCCCGGCGAGGAGCAGGCGGTCGCCGACGCCGTCGTCCCGGTGCTGGGCAGCGGCGAGGTGCTGCTCGTCCCGGGTGGGCCGAGCCGCCACGCGAGCGAGTGGGCGGCGCTCCAGGCCCTGCGCCCGGACATCGAGACCGGTGAGATCGACGTCATCGCCATCCACGACGGCGCCCGTCCGTTGGCCCGCGCCGCGCTCTTCGACGAGGTGATCGCCAGTGCCCGCACGCACGGCGGCGCCATCCCGGTGGCGCCGGTCCCGGGTCTGGTGGCCCGCAGCCTGCGGCCGGCCGACGCCGGCTTGATGGGGGTGCAGACGCCTCAGGCCTTCCGCGCGCGGGCGCTGTGGGCGGCGTACTCCCGGGCCGCGGAGGAGGGCTTCGAGGGCACCGACACGGCCGGGTGCCTGGAGCGTTACGCCGACTCCGTGGCCGGCCTCGTGGGCAGCTTCGAGATCGCCGCGGTGCCCAGCAGCTCGCTCAACCTCAAGGTGACCTTCCCGGAGGACGTCGCCACCGCCGAGGCTCTGCTCAACCGCTGATCCCCGGTCGGCCGGTCGGCCGGGTCTGCGCCTCGAGCAGGAGTACGTCGTCGGCCGAGCCGACCCGGCGCCCGGATGCCGGCGCCTCGACCGAGAGCACCGGGAAGCGGGCGGCGAGCAGGCCGGCGAGCTCGGCGAAGTCGGTGCTCGGCAGGCCGTCGAGCGACGCGGCGACCGCCGCGGGCAGGACGATCGGGGAGGCCACGCTGACCAGCTCGGAGCGGTCCACCGTGCCGCCCACCCGTCCGGCGGCGACGCCCTTGACGGTGTCGGTGACCGGGCGCACGCCCACCACCACGGCCGAGCGCTCCACCGCGAGCGCCACGCAGGAGTTGAGGAACGCCGCCGGGGTCATCGGGCAGAGGGCGTCGTGCAGCACCACCGGCTCCTCGGCCGCGACGACCGACTCCCACCGGGTGCCGACGTCGATCGGGGTGACCCCGGCCTCGCCGAGTGCCCACGCCGCGCAGGTGACCAGCGCCTCGCCGTGGATCAGCGAGAACGGCAGGGTGCCGCGGTCGGACTCGATCACGGTGCCCAGGCACGGGCCGATGTCGGGCAGGTCCAGGCCGTCGGGGTCGGGGAGGTCGTCGTACGGGTCGTGGCTCATGACCACTCCACCGTAGGGCGTCCGGCCGCTCGCCCGAGCGCCAGGTGCCGTGCGCGGGTGTCCGCGACGTCGCCATGAAGCAGTTCGGGCCCCGGGTCAGTGACCCGGGGCCCGATCAGCGTCAGGAGGCGAGGACCTCGTCGAGAAGAGCCTCGGCCTTGTCCTCGTTGGTGTGCTCGGCGAGCGCCAGCTCGGAGACGAGGATCTGTCGCGCCTTGGCGAGCATCCGCTTCTCTCCGGCCGACAGCCCGCGGTCGCGCTCGCGGCGCCACAGGTCGCGCACGACCTCGGCCACCTTCATCACGTCGCCGCTGTGCAGCTTCTCGAGGTTGGCCTTGTAGCGCCGCGACCAGTTGGTCGGCTCCTCCACGTGCGCCGCGCGGAGGATGTCGAAGACGCGGTCGAGACCGTCCTTGTCCACGACGTCGCGCACACCGACCAGGTCGAGGTTGCAGGCGGGAACCCGAACCACCAGGTCCTGCTGGGCCACGATCCTCAGTACGAGATACTGGCGCTCCTCGCCCTTGATCGTCCGCATCTCGATGTCCTCGATGACTGCGGCGCCGTGATTCGGGTAAACAACCGTTTCGCCCACGGTGAAAGTCATATGTCAGGTACCCCTTCCTAGACAGCCCAGTCTAGCACGTTTCGACGGTTAAGCGATTCGCGTTTCCGCAGGTCAGGGGCTCAATGAGGGCTTGACAGAAGCACCACTGGTGTGATGGCGCCCGCCGTCGGCGCCGGTGGACCCGCGCCCGGAACACGCCCAGGCGACGCCCGGGTAACACCGCGAGCAGCCCGTTTACCGGATACTCGCGGCATGTCGATGTCGCGTCCGTGGCGCCGCCGCGC
>JAPSKJ010000106.1 GCA_031177735.1 Nocardioides sp. | reverse complement strand
GGGGATGTCGGCATCGGCGTGGGCGAGCGGTGCGCGGTTCACCAGGTGGTAGTAGACCAGCACCATGATCGTGCCGAGCGCGATGCCGCCGAGCTCGAAGTCCTCGGTGATCTCGAGGGTGACGTTGCCGATGCCGACGATGATGCCGGCGGCCAGGCCGACCAGGTTGACGGGCTTGCCGAAGTCGATGTTGTTCTCGACCCAGATCTTGGCACCCACCAGGCCGATCATGCCGTAGAGGACAACGGTGATGCCGCCGAGCACGCCTCCCGGGGTGGCGTTGACGATGGCGCCGAACTTGGGGCACAGGCCGAGCAGGATCGCCACGATCGCGGCCAGGTAGTAGGCGGCCGTGGAGTAGACCCGGGTGGCGCCCATGACGCCGATGTTCTCGGCGTAGGTCGTGGTCGGGCTGCCGCCGAAGAGGCTGGCCAGCGCGGTCGCGGCACCGTCGGCGCCGATCGCGCGGCCCATGTAGGGGTCGAGGTCCTCGCCGGTCATCTCGGCCACGGCCTTGACGTGGCCGGTGTTCTCCGCGATCAGGGCGATGACTCCGGGCAGCACGAGCAGGATGAAGGTCAGGCTGAAGCTCGGGGCGTGCACGACGCTGACGCCGTCGGCGAGGTCGCCACTCGGGAAGCCGACCCAGTCGGCCGCCTGGACGCCGGCCCAGCTGACCCGGTCGTGGGCGACCGGGTCGGGGCCGGTGGGCAGCACCGAGGTGATCTGCCCGAAGATGCCGTCGAAGAGCCAGGAGATCAGGTAGCCGAAGATGAGCGCGAGGAAGACCGCGATCCGCGACCAGAACCCGGGCAGCAGCACGGCGGCGCAGACCATGAAGGTGGCCGTCAGCAGCGCGACCCACTGGTCCTGCGGCCAGTAGGTGCTCGCGACGACGGGCGCGAGGTTGAAGCCGATCAGCATCACGACGGCGCCGGTCACGGCCGGCGGGAGCACCCGGTGGAGGAACCCCGCCCCGGCGAAGTGGATCGCCACGCCGACCAGCGCCAGCACCAGGCCGGCCACCATGATGGCGCCGGTGACGTCGGCGGAGTCGCCGCCCTGCGCGCGGATGGCCGCCACGCCCGCGACGAAGGATGCACTCGTGCCGAGGTAGCTCGGCACACGGTTGTTGCAGACCAGCAGGAACAGGATCGTGCAGACGCCGGAGAAGAAGATCGCCAGGTTGGCGTCGAGGCCCATGATGAGCGGGAAGACGAAGGTCGCCCCGAACATCGCCACCACGTGCTGGGCGCCGAGGCCGGCGGTCTTGCCCCATCCGAGCCGCTGGCGCGGGCCGACCGGCTCGCCGGGAGCGGGGTCGACCACCTCCCATGTGAACAACGACATCTGCGCATCCCTTCGACGTGCCCCGAGTGGTGACGGACTGGTTCCCCGAGTGTTCCGCTCAACGTAGTGAGCCAGAACACGCCCACTCGACGGCGACACCTGCCGAAGGACGGCCCCCTGCCGTGGCATCAGTTGTGAGAGATTGCTGATCGAGACCGCGGCGTGACGAACGTGTCACCCGGCCGTGATTTCAGCCGGTGATCTCGAGCACCCGCAGCGCCACGGCGACGTCGAGCCGCAGGTGCGGATCGGAGCTGAGCGGGCCGAGCAACCGCTCGAGCTTGGAGACCCGGTAGCGCATCGTGTTGTAGTGGAAGAACTGCGTGCGCGCGGCCTCGGCGACGTTGAAGTTGGTGTCGAGCAGCACCTGCAGCGTCTCGCGCAGGTCGGCCGCCTCGGGAGTTGCCTCGGCGAGCGGGCCGAGCACGTCGTGGGCGAAGGAGCGCAGCTCCTCGTTGTCGGGGATGAGCGCGATGAGCCGGTGCAGGCCGAGCTGGTCGAAGAAGGTCGTCGACCCGCTCCCGTGCACCCGGCGGCCCACCTCGACCGCCCGGCGGGCCTGCGCGTAGGCCTCGGGCAGGTCGTCGAGGGAGAGCGCGACCCGGCTCACCCCCACCGAGAACGGCCGTCGTCCACCACCCTTGTCCCCGGCCACGGCGGTGACGGTCCTGCGCACCGCCGCCTGGACCGCGCCCGGGTCGTCAGCGCTGCCCACCGGCAGCAGGGTGACCACCTCGGAGGTGAAGTCGACGGTCGGGATGCCCGCGCCGATCCCCCGGGTGACCTGCCGCCACGCCGCCGAGAAGCGCTCCTGCCACTGCCGCCGCACCAGCCGCGAGACCGGCGTGGCCTCCGGCGGGAGGGGGTCGATCTCGGCCGCCAGCACGACCATCGGCCGGTCGAGGTCCCACCCGAACGTGGCCGCGTGCTCGGCGACGTAGTCGGGTCCGCCGGAGCGGTGCAGGAACAGGTCGCGCAGGAAGTCGCCCTGGTACTTGTTCTCCACCGCCGTGATCGCCTCGTGCCGGGTGATCAGCAGCGCGGCCACCGCCGCGGCGCGCTCCAGCGCGTGGACGTCGTCGGCGGAGATCTCCCCACCGAGTCGCACGGCGATGAGCCGCGCCAGGTCCGTCCCACCCGCCGCGACGCGCAGGCTGCGCGCCTCCGCGGGGTGGGCGGGATCGGCCGAGTTGGGCAGCGGCACCCGTGAGCCGCCGAGCCGCTCCACCCGGATCCGACCGGTCGGGTCGACCAGGTCGTGCTCCTCGAGCAGCACCCGGTGGTCGATGGTGGCCGCCGCAGCGCGCTCACGGCCGTCGGTGGAGGTGACCAGCACACCCATCTCGAGCACGCGGGCGACCTCCGCCGCGATGTTGTCCAAAGTGCCGTCCTCGAGCACGATCTGGGTCAGCGCGCGGTGGAGGGCGTCGATGCGGGCCAGTGCCGCGATCGCGTCGTCCCGGTCGGCCTCACCTATCAACATGTGCGCTCCCTCCGCCGGGCTCTTGGCAGAACCTCACATCGGCACACCGTAGTCCCCGCGGCTAGCGTCGAGGCGATGAATTCCTCAACCGCCGGTGGCCTCGACCGCTCGCCCCTCCCCGTGGGCGCTCCTCCGCGCCTGCGCGACCGCCTCGCCGCCGCGCCTGACGGCGCGCTGCGGGTGGTCCACCAGGGTCCGCACGCGGTCTACCTCGATCTGCACGGCTGGTGCCTGGGGATCGTCGACGAGCGGGCCGTCCAGGTGCCGTGCGCGCTGCGCACGACCTCGGCCCACCTGGCCCGGGCGGCCGTCGCCGGGGCGGAGGTCCGTGGGGGGACCCTGCACCTCGACGGCCGCCCCGTGGTGGTCGGCCGACTGGTCGACGTGACGGTCCCCCGCCTGGCGGTGACCGGCGACCGGCCCAGGTCCGGTGAGCTCTCCGAGCAGACCGTGGAGCGGCTCCTGGGTGCCGGCGAGGGCCTCACGCCGTACGGCGACGACGTGCTCGCCGGCTGGCTGGCCGTGCACCGCGCCGCCGCAGTCGCGACGCCGAGCGTCGACGCGGCCGTCCGCGCCCGCGTGCACCGCACCACGCTGCTCTCGGCGACGCTGCTGGACTGTGCGATGCACGGCGAGGTGATCCCCGCCTTCGCGCGCTTCGTCGCGGCGCTCGGCACACCTGCCGAGACGGCGGCCGCCGACGTGCTGGCGCGGATCGGCCACTCCTCCGGCCGCGGTCTGCTGGAAGGTGCGCGCCTCGCGCTCGCCGGACTGGCGGGCCGACCCGCCGGCCGACTGGAGCGAGCGGCATGACGGTCCTCGGAGCACGCGAGCACGTCGAGCTGCGCTCGGGCGCGTACGCCGACTCCGTCACGCTCCTCGACGTGAGCCGGCGCGCCCAGCAGCTGCCCGGGGTGGCCGCGGCGCAGGTCGCCATGGCGACGCCGCTCAACGTCGAGGTGCTCGCCTCGATGGGCTTCCAGGTGCCGGTGGAGGCCACCCCCAACGACATGGTCCTGGCGGTGCGACTCACCGACGAGGGCGAGCTGGCAGCCGTGCTCGACGGGATCGCCGGGATCCTCGCTGCCGCGGCCCGTCGCCCCGAGGGCGGCGCCGCGGAGGTCGCCCCGGCCCGCACGACCGCGTCCGCCCTGCGCCAGGCGCCCGACGGCGTCGTGCTCGTCTCGGTGCCCGGCGAGCACGCCTTCGTGGAGGCGATGGACGCCGTCGACGCCGGCCGTGACGTGATGGTCTTCAGCGACAACGTCACCGTGGCCGAGGAGATCGCTCTCAAGCGGGCCGCCGCGCGCACAGGCTCCCTGATGATGGGGCCCGACTGCGGGACCGCGGTGGTGGACGGGATCGGGCTGGGCTTCGCCAACGTCGTTCCGCCCGGGCCGGTGGGCATCGTCGCCGCGTCCGGCACCGGCACCCAGCAGCTGCTCACCCTGCTCGACCACGCCGGGGTGGGTGTGACCGCCGCCCTCGGCGTGGGTGGGCGTGACCTGTCCGCCGAGGTGGGCGGGCTCTCCACACGGGTGGCGCTGCAGCGGCTCGACGCCGACCCTCGGGTGGAGCTCGTCGTGCTCGTCTCCAAGCCGCCGGCGGCCGAGGTGGCCGATGCGCTCCGGGAGACGGCCGGGGGGCTGCGTACCCCCGTGCAGTTCGCCCTGCTGGGCGAGCCGGCCGCCGGCGCGAGCGACCTGACCACCGCGGTCGAGGCGGTGCTGCGGGCGCTCGGGCGCGAGGTGCCCACCTGGCCGGTGCACGGCACCGCACGACCGGCCAGCGGCGGCCGGTGGCTGCGTGGCCTCTTCGCCGGCGGCACGCTGTGCGACGAGGCCATGCTGATCGCCCGCGGCGTGGAGCCGCACGCGCCAATCCGCTCCAACATCCCGTTCACGCCCGAGGAGGCGATCGGGCCCGACCTGACCGCTGCCGCGCACACGTTCGTCGACTTCGGCGACGACGCACTCACCGTCGGGCGCGCACACCCCATGATCGACCCGACCCTGCGCCTCGAGCACCTGCGCCGGGCGGCGACGGACCCGGAGACCGCCGTGCTCCTGCTCGACGTGGTGCTCGGCCACGGGGCCGACCCCGACCCGGCCGCGACCCTGGCTCCGGCGCTCGCGCAGGTCGACCGGCCCGTGGTCGTCTCCCTGGTCGGCAGCGCCGGCGACCCGCAGGATCTCGACCGCCAACGCGCCGCGCTCGTCGAGGCGGGCGCCGAGGTGCACCTGTCCAACGCCGCCGCCACCCGGCGCGCGATCGACCTGCTCGGCGACACCACGGAGGACGTGCGATGACCGCGGTCGTGACCACCGGAGTGCCCCTGCTTGCCGACGCCGTCGACGCCCAGGGCGTCCCGGTGACCCGCGTCGACTGGCGGCCGCCCATGCCCGGCACCCGCGACGACCTCGCCACGGTCGCCGCCGACCCGCTCCGCGCTGACGCCAACCGGCGCGCGGTCGAGGCGGTCCTGGGGGTGACCGCCTCCCTGGTCGACGTGGCACCTGCCAGCGAGGTGCTCGGGCTCGAGGCCGGCCAGTTCCTCCACGCCGGTCCACCGATCACCTGGGAGCGCGCGTCCGGGCCCTTGCGTGGCGGGCTCATGGCGGCGGCCGCGTTCGAGGGGCTCGTGGACGACCCCGAGGACGCCCCCGCGCGTTTCGAGCGTGGCGACTTCACCCTCGAGCCGTGCCACCACCACTCCGCCGTCGGCCCGATGGCGGGGGTGGTCTCGCCGAGCATGTGGATGTTCGTGCTCGAGGACCGCGCCAGCGGGCGGCGTACCTTCTGCTCGCTCAACGAGGGCCTCGGCAAGGTGCTGCGCTACGGCGCCTACGAGCCGTCCGTGCTGACCCGGCTGCGATGGATGCGCGACGTGCTCGGCCCGCTGCTGCGGCGGGCGGTCGCCGGCACTCCGGAGCCCGTCGACGTGACCGGCATCCTCACCCAGATGCTGCAGATGGGCGACGAGGCGCACAACCGCAACCGCGCCGGCACGCTGATGCTGCTGCGCGACCTCTCCCCCGCACTGGTCAGCTGCGGCGCCGACCCGGCCGACGTGGCCGAGGTGCTGCGCTTCGTCGGCGGCAACGACCACTTCTTCCTCAACCTCGCGATGCCCGCCTGCAAGCTCGCGCTCGACGCGGCCCGCGGCATCGAGGGCGCCACCATGGTGGTGGCGATGGCTCGCAACGGCACCGACTTCGGCATCCAGGTCGCCGGCACGGGTGATGAGTGGTTCACCGGACCGGCACAGGTGCCCGAGGGGCTCTTCCTCGGCGACTTCGGCCCCGACGACGCCAACCCGGACATCGGCGACTCCGCCATCACCGAGACCGCCGGCATCGGCGGCTTCGCGATGGCCACCGCCCCGGCGATCGTGCGGCTGGTCGGCGGGTCGGTGCCCGACGCGCTCGCCGCGACCCGCCGGATGCACGAGATCTGCCTGGCCGAGAACCCGCGCTGGTCGATCCCGGTGCTGGAGTTCCAGGGCGTGCCCACCGGCATCGACGTCACCCGTGTCTGCCGCACCGGCATCCTGCCCCAGATCAACACCGGCATGGCCGGCAAGGTCGCCGGCACCGGCCAGGTCGGCGCCGGCCTGGTCACCCCGCCCGCCGAGGTCTTCCCCGCCGCCCTCGCGCGCCTGGCCGAGCTCGCCCGCTCCCGTGGAGCGGTGACGGACCTTCGTTGAGCCGGCGCCCGCCCAGACCGGGTGGGCGCTCACTCCTGTCGGGCCGACCGCCTCACGGCTGCCAGTACGCCGCCGGCAGGTCCACCGCGCCCGAGGGCCGCAGCGGGGTCCCCTCGGCGAGGTAGGCCTGGCGGGCGTCGTCGCGCAGGTGCGGCGGCAGGGTGCCGTCGGCGCGGACACAGCGCCACCACGGCACACCTCCGGCGCCGGATGCCATCACCCGGGCGACGGTCCGCGGCCCGCCGCCGAAGCGGTCGTGCAACGCATCCGCGATCGCCCCGTAGGTGGTCACCCGACCGCGCGGCACCCGCTCGACGAGGGCGAGCACGGCCTCGGCGTACTCCTCCGGATCCACGCGCCGCACGCTATCCGGGCCGCGGGTGACCGGTCGGTAACAACGCCGCTAGGGTCGGCTCCATGACGCAGCCCGCCATCTTCATCTCCGGGTCCGCCGCCGGGATCGGCCGCGCGACCGCCAAGAAGTTCGCCGCCGAGGGCTACCTCGTCGGGATCTACGACATCGACGAGGTCGGGGTGAGGTCCGCGCTCGCGGAGATCGGCAGCAACGCGGTGGGCGGCCGTCTCGACGTCACCGATCCCGCCTCGTGGGAGTCGGCGCTGACGGAGTTCACCGACGCCTCCGGCGGCCGGCTGGACGTCCTGGTCAACAATGCCGGGGTGCTCCGCTCGGGCCGGTTCGCCGAGGTCGACCTCGCCCAGCACCACTTCACCGTGGAGGTCAACGTGGG
>JAPSKJ010000105.1 GCA_031177735.1 Nocardioides sp. | reverse complement strand
TCGCGGTCCCCAACGTCTTGATGGTGCGCGACGACATGCCGGACAACCTGGCCTGCGCCCTGACCACCCTGATGCTCGACAACAAGGACCGCCTGGTCCAGGTGCACCCGGCGGCCGCCGAGCTCGATCCCGCCCTGGCCGGCGAGACCGGTCCCATCCCGCTCCACCCCGGCTCCGAGCGCGCCCTGGAGGAGCTGCAGAACTGACCGCGCCGCCCCCACGCAACTGCCGACTCACCCCAGGAGAGACCGTGCCCAGCACACCCCGGCCCCCGCAGACCCCCGACCAGCTCTTCGCCCTCGACTCCTTGATCGGCGAGGAGGAGCAGGCGATCCGGCAGACGGTGCGCCGATTCGTCGATGACCGGCTCAAGCCGGAGATCGCCGGCTGGTACGAGGCGGGAAGCATCCCGGCCCGTGACCTGGCCCGGGAGCTCGGCGGGCTGGGGCTGCTCGGGATGCACCTGGAGGGCTACGGGTGCGCGGGCACCTCGGCGACGGCGTACGGACTCGCCTGCCTGGAGCTGGAGGCCGGCGACTCGGGTCTGCGCTCGCTGGTCTCCGTGCAGGGCTCGTTGGCGATGTTCGCCCTGTGGAAGCACGGCTCGGAGGAGCAGAAGCAGGAGTGGCTGCCGCGGATGGCGGCGGGCGAGGCGATCGGGTGCTTCGGCCTCACCGAGCCCGACGCGGGCTCCGACCCGGCCAGCATGCGCACCCGGGCCCGGCGCGACGGGGACGACTGGGTGCTCAACGGCACCAAGATGTGGATCACCAACGGCTCCGTCGCCGACGTGGCGGTGGTGTGGGCGGCCGACGAGGACGGCCGGGTGCGCGGCTTCGTGGTGCCGACCGACACGCCGGGGTTCTCCGCACCCGAGATCAAGCACAAGCTGTCGCTGCGCGCGTCGGTCACCTCCGAGCTGGTCCTCGAGGACGTCCGGCTCCCCGATGCGGCCCGCCTGCCCGGCGCCGAGGGCCTGTCCGGGCCGCTGTCGTGCCTCAACGAGGCGCGCTTCGGGATCGTGTTCGGCGCCCTGGGCGCTGCCCGCGACTGCCTGGAGACCGCGCTCGCCTACGCCGGCAGCCGCACCATCTTCGAGCGCCCGCTGGCCGGCTTCCAGCTGACCCAGGCCAAGCTCGCCGACATGTCTCTCGAGCTCGGCAAGGGCCTGCTGCTCGCGCTGCACCTCGGCGCGCTCAAGGACGCGGGGCGGCTTCGCCCGGAGCAGGTGAGCCTCGGCAAGCTCAACAACGTACGCGAGGCGATCGCGATCGCCCGCGAGTGCCGCACGCTGCTCGGCGCGGCGGGGATCACCACCGAGTACCCGGTCCTGCGGCACGCCAACAACCTGGAGTCGGTGCTGACCTACGAGGGCACCTCGGAGGTCCACCAGCTGGTGATCGGCCAGGCGCTCACCGGCGTCGGGGCGTTCCGGTGACCGGTGGGGCCCTGGACGGCGTGCGCATCGCCGACTTCGGCCGGGTGCTCGCGGCGCCCTACGCCACCATGCTCCTGGCCGACCTGGGCGCGGAGGTGGTCAAGGTCGAGCGGCCCGGGCTCGGGGACGAGACCCGGTCGTGGGGCCCGCCCTGGGCCGACGGTGAGGCGACGTACTTCCTGGCGGTCAACCGCAACAAGTCGTCGGTGACGCTGGACCTCGCCACGCCCGAGGGCCGGCGGGCCGCGCGTGAGCTGGTGGCCGGCTGCGACGTGGTGGTGGAGAACTTCCGACCCGGGGCGATGGACCGGCTCGGACTCGGCTACGCCGAGCTGTCGGCGGGCCGGCCCGACCTGGTCTACTGCTCGGTGACCGGCTTCGGCAGCGGTGCCGGCGCCGCGCTGGCCGGCTTCGACCTCGTGGTGCAGGCAGTGGGTGGCCTGATGTCGCTCACGGGCTCCCCCGAGCACGGGCCGACGAAGGTCGGCGTCGCGCTGGTCGACGTCGTCTGCGGCCTGCACGCCGCGGTCGGCATCCTCGCCGCCCTGCAGCACCGCGACCGCACCGGGGAGGGGCAGCGGGTCGAGGTCGACCTGCTCTCCTCCCTGCTGTCCGCACTGACCAACCAGGCCTCGGCCTACCTGGCGACCGGGCGGCCGCCCGGGCTGATGGGCAACCGGCATCCCAGCATCGCCCCCTACGAGGTCCTGCGCACCGCCGACCGGCCGCTGGCGGTCGCGGCCGCCAACGACAGCCTGTTCGCCCGGCTCGTCGCGCGGCTGGGTCGACCCGAGCTGGCGCGGGACCCGCGCTTCGCCACGAACGCCGACCGGGTCGCCCACCGCGACGCGCTGGTCGCCGCGCTCGAGGAAGCGCTGACCACTCGCACGGCTCAGGAGTGGTTCACCGAGCTGAGCGAGGCCGGGGTGCCGTGCGGACCGATCAACGACCTCGCCGAGGCCTTCGCGCTGGCGGAGCGGCTGGGGCTGGACCCCGTCGCGTCGCTGGCCCGCCCGGGGTCGCCGGAGCCGGTCCGCACCGTGGCGCACCCGATCCGGCTCTCGGCCACGCCGGCGACGTACCGCTGTCCGCCGCCGCCGCTGGAGGACGGCCGGTGAGGGCGGCGGTCGTCGGCGGCGGGATCATCGGGACCGCCGTCGCCCGCGAGCTGTGCCGGCGCTTCCCGGCCGCCCAGGTCACCGTGCTGGAGAAGGAGGACCGGCTCGCGGCGCACCAGACCGGCCACAACAGTGGGGTCGTGCACGCAGGGATCTACTACCCGCCTGGCAGCCTCAAGGCCCGGCTGTGCCGGCAGGGGATGGACCTGCTCCGCGAGCTGGCCGGCCGGCACGGCCTCGCCTACGAGGAGTGCGGCAAGGTCGTCGTGGCCCGCGACGAGCGCGAGTCGGCCCGGCTGGACGCACTCTTCGAGCGGGCGGTGGCCAACGGCGTGCCCGGCGCCCGGATCGTCAGCGGCGCCGAGCTGCGCGAGATCGAGCCGCACGCCGTCGGCGTGCGCGCCATCCACTCCCCTCGCACCGCGATCGTCGACTACCGCGCGGTGACCCGCGCGATCGCCGACGAGGTGCGCGCGGCCGGCGGGGCGGTGCTGCTCGGCCAGGAGGTCGTCGCCATCACCCCGCGCGGCAGGACGGTGGCGCTGCGGACACGGGCGGGACTGGAGGAGTCCTACGACCTGGTGGTGACCTGCGCCGGCCTGCAGGCCGACCGGGTGGCCCGGCTCGCCGGCGACCCGGTCGGGCCACGCATCGTGCCGTTCCTCGGCGACTACGTGCTCCTCCCCGAGGATCAGCGCCCGCTCGTGCGCGGCCTCATCTACCCCGTCCCGGACCCGCGCTACCCCTTCCTCGGTGTGCACCTCACCCGCCACGTCGACGGTTCGGTCTCGCTCGGGCCGAACGCGTTCCTCGCCCCCGGCCGCGAGTCCTACGACGGCCGCCCGGCCTGGCGCGACCTGCGCGAGGTGGTCGGGTTCGGCGGCTTCTGGCGCTTCGCCGCCGGCAACGTGCCGGTGGCGGTCCGGGAAGCGCGGACCGCGGCCAGCCGACGCGTCTTCGTGGCGGCCGCGCGCAGCTACGTCCCCGACGTCGACCCCGCGCGGGTGGTGCCCGGACCGCGCGGCATCCGTGCCCAGGCGATGGACGCCCGCGGCGGGCTGGTCGACGACTTCGTGATCACCGGACGCGACCGGGTGGTCCACGTCCGCAACGCGCCCTCCCCGGGCGCCACCTCGGCCCTGGCGATCGCGGCGTACGTCGTCGACGAGACGCTCGCCCGGACCGACCTCTCCTCCGCCCAGCCACTGCCCGACGAAGGGACCGACCCCCGATGACCTCACCCGAACCGCTCTCCCGCGGCCTGTGGGGCGTGCTCGCCACGCCGTTCTCCGGCCCCGCCCTCGCGGTGGACCAGGACTCCTTGCGCCGCGAGGTCGCCCACTACCTCACCGTGCCCGCGGACGGTCTGGTGGTCCTCGGCGTCTTCGGCGAGGGCGCCTCCCTGGACTCCGCGGAGCGCCGGCTGGTCGTGCGGACGGTGGCGGAGGCGGCACCGAGCACGCCGCTGGTCGTGGGGCTCTCGGCGCGGGCGACCGCGGTCGCCGTCGAGCAGGCCAGGGAGGCCGTGGCGGCCGCCGGCCGGCCCGTGAGCGTGATGGTGCAGGTGAACACCGCTTTCGCCGAGCCGCTCACCGCCCACCTCCGCGCCATCCACGACGCCACCGGTGCCGGCGTGGTGCTCCAGGACTATCCCGAGACGAGCGGAGTGCGCGTGCCGGCCTCCGTCGTGCTGGAGGTGCTCGAGAGCTGCCCGTTCGTGGTGGCGGTGAAGTCGGAGGCCCCGCCGACGAGCGTGGCGATCGCGCGGCTGACCGCATCGACGTCGGTGCCCGTCTTCGGTGGTCTGGGCGGGGTGGGCCTGCTCGACGAGCTGGCCGCCGGCGCGGCCGGCGCGATGACGGGCTTCTCCCACCCCGAGGGACTGCGCGCCGCGCTCGACGCCTTCGCCTCCGGCGGGGTCGCCGCCGCCAGCCGAGCCTTCGCCCCGTGGCTGCCGCTGGTCAACTACGAGGCCCAGCCGGGGATCGGGCTGGCGGTGCGCAAGGAGATCCTCCGCCGGCGCGGCCTCTTCGCCGATGGCGCCGTTCGGCCGCCTGCGCCGGCGGCCCCGCCGGAGATCCTGGCCCTGCTCCCCGCCCACCTCGAGGAGCTCTGATCGTGGACCTGCAGCTGGGTGAGCGCACCGTGCTGGTCCCGGGCGGCACGAGTGGTCTCGGGCTGGCCAGCGCACGGCGCTTCGCCGCGGAGGGAGCCCGGGTGGTCCTGGCCGGCCGGCGCGCCGAGCTGGCGCGCGAGGAGGCTGGCCGGCTCCCCGCGGCGGTCGGCGTCGGCGCAGACCTCGCCGAGCCCGGTGCGCCGGACCGGTTGGTCGACGCGGCGGAGGAGGCCTTCGGCCCAGTCGACGTGCTGGTGCTCAACAGTGGCGGTCCACCACCGGGCGACGCTGCGGACGTGACCGCCGACGACGTGCGCGCGGCGGTCGAGACCCTGCTGCTCGCGCAGATGCGGCTCGTCCAGCGGGTGCTGCCCGGCATGCGCGAGCGTGGCTGGGGGCGGATCGTGGCCATCGGCTCCAGCGGCGTGCAGCAGCCGCTCCCCCGCCTGGCGCTGTCCAACACCGCCCGCGGCGCCCTGGCCGGCTGGTTGAAGACCCTCGCCGCCGAGGTCGCGGCTGACGGCGTGACGGTCAACATGGTGCTCCCCGGCCGGATCGACACCGATCGGGTCGCCGCCCTGGACCAAGCGGCGGCCGAGCGCGCCGGTCGGGGCGCCGACCAGGTGCGGGCGCAGTCGGAGGCGGCCATCCCGGCCGGCCGTTACGGCACCCCGGAGGAGTTCGCCTCCGCAGTCGTCTACCTGGCCAGCGGGCCGGCGGCGTACGTCACCGGTGTGCAGCTGCGCTGCGACGGCGGGCTGGTCCGGTCGTTCTGAGCCGGCGGGCTCCGGGTCGCCTCGCGACCGCTACCGCACTGCTCGCCCGGCACGCCGGTGCCAGACGGCCCCGTCCCACGTGAGGTGGGACAGGGCCGTCTGAGGAGGACGGTCAGCGCAGGACACCGCACAGGGCGGGGTCGGTGGCCTCGGCCGGCAGGCTCGGGTCGAGCTCGCTGGCGCCTGCGCCCTCGAAGTCATAGGCGCCGTTGCCGTTGTGGTCGACGCCGTGGACCACGACGACGCCCTTGCCGCTCTTGATGGCGCGCAGCACCGCACCGGGAGCGAACTTGATGACTCGCTCGTAGTTCTCGGTGCCGTTGGGCGTGGTGGGGAACCGGTCGACGGCCAGCCCGCTCGCGGGGCTGGTGTCGCCCGAGGTGGTCAGCGACTTGAGGATGGGGCCGTAGTCCGGGACGCCTTCGACCACGTTGAGGCGGTGGTCGTTGTTGGTGTCGTTGGAGACGTTCGGGCACTCGTTGCGCGCGTCGGCGCCGAAGTGGATGTGCTGGGCGTGCGGGAGGTTCTTCGCCAGACCCTTGGCCTTGATGTGCACGTGCGCCTTGCGGCCCTTGAACTCGGCGTGCACCCGACCCCGGGCGCCGGAGTCGTTCAACGACGTGAGGTTGGCATCGAGCTGGACGTTGCCCCGGGTGGCCCGCTCAGCGGTCTCGTCGGCGCTGCTGGCCTGCATCCCGGCGACGCCGGCGGTGCCGGCCAGGACAAGTGCCCCTAGTCCGGCGTAGAGCTTGCGCTGCTTCATGGTGACTCCTCGGTCTCGTGGCTGGACGTAGTGCCCGGCCTCTGAGAGTTGTTCGACACCGCGCCGGAATCGGATTGGTCACCCGCGTCGACCGACCCGGTCGAGGTCCCGCCGGAGGGGCCACCCGCCGGCCGCGCGCCGCGGTGAGGGGTCGTTGGAGACGGCTCGCGGGGCGACTCCGTCAGGCGATGGTCACCCGGTGGCCTCGCCGCTGAGAACTCGCTGCCGCTCGATGACGGTGTCCAGGTAGCGACCCGCCGCCTCTTGGAGAGGATCACCGGGCAACCGATCTATGCCGCCTCAGCCCAAGAGGTCCCAGAGGTTGCCCCACGGGTCGCGGAACACGCACACACGGCCGTACGGCTCCTCCCGCACGCCTCTGACGACCTGGCATTCCGCAGCCCGGATGCGGTCGAGGGTGCCCTCGAAGTCGACGACGCGGAGGAACAGTCCCACCCGGCCACCGAACTGGCCACCGATGATCGCGGTCTGCTCGTCGCCGTCCGCTCGGGCCAGGACGAGCCCGGCGCCTCCCGTCCTGGGGCGCACGACGACCCACCTCTTCGGTCGACCGTCGGTGGTCGTGGCGGGCGAGTCCTCGACCAGGTCGAAGTCGAGGGTCCGGGTGAAGAACCGGATCGCACGGTCGTAGTCGTCGACGATGAGCGAGACCAGTTCGATCGACATGCGCTGAGGGTAGGCAGTCAGGGACGGACCTCGCGCCGCGGGACACCTGCGGCGAGCGCCAACGCAGAAGGGACCCTGCCCGGCGTTTCCGCTGGGAGGGTCCCTTCTGATCAGCCTGCTGTGCCGGCGATTCCTCACCGGCTCACGTGCGCGAGGGGGGAGTTGAACCCCCACGCCCTTTCGGGCACACGGACCTGAACCGTGCGCGTCTGCCTATTCCGCCACTCGCGCGTGCAGCATCCGAAGGCTATCCCAGCCGGTGCTCGCTGCCCAAACCGGCGCCGCTCGGGCCGGCATGGGTCGTCGAGTTGGGCAGCCGAACAGTCACTGGTCTGCATACCTCGACCAGCATCCGGCAACACCACACCCACCGACCGACCCGCGTGCCGACGAGCGCATCTCCACGACCCCGATAC
>JAPSKJ010000104.1 GCA_031177735.1 Nocardioides sp. | reverse complement strand
CGTCGCCCCAGGCACGGAGGACCATCAGGAGGGCGATCGTGAACAGCACGATCGTCGGCCAGCGCCGACGCCACAGCAGCGGTGCGGTGAAGAGGGCCGCGAACAGCAGCCGTTCCCCGGTGCTCCCCGGACCGTCGAGGAAGAGCGCCTCCAGAACCGACCACGCCCCGATGCCGCCCACCAGCAGAGCATCGGTACGTCGGGGCGCGGCCGGCACCTCGACCAGCCGCTGCCAAGCATCCATGGCGGCAGACTAGGGAAGACCCCGCGCGCTGCGCGTCACCCGGCAGGGGAACGCGGATCAACCTCGCGGCGTACGCACCCCGCCCGTCGTGGGCACGGAGCGGACGGCGAGGTGCTCGACGGCCGCCGGGTCGAGCAGCCGGACCGGACGCCGCTGTGGGGCCGCCAGCTCACCGCGGTGGTGCTCGTCAGCAGACCCCGATGCCGACGGGACTGTTTATCCGGCGCGGACCACGCGGGACCGCGGTCCTCCCGCCCTCGCCCGCTCAGGAGCGACACGGACAACAGCACGATGCCGCCACACCCGTCGTGGCACGGGCTTGACCACGCACTGGCGCTCCGGGTGATCCGCACCAAACGCAGAAGGGACCCTGCCCGGCGTTTCCGCTGGGAGGGTCCCTTCTGATCAGCCTGCTGTGCCGGCGATTCCTCACCGGCTCACGTGCGCGAGGGGGGAGTTGAACCCCCACGCCCTTTCGGGCACACGGACCTGAACCGTGCGCGTCTGCCTATTCCGCCACTCGCGCGTGCAGCATCCGAAGGCTATCCCAGCCGGTGCTCGCTGCCCAAACCGGCGCCGCTCGGGCCGGCATGGTCGTCGAGTTGGGCAGCCGAACAGTCACTGGTCTGCATACCTCGACCAGCATCCGGCAACACCACACCCACCGACCGACCCGCGTGCCGACGAGCGCATCTCCACGACCCCGATACGATCGATCGGGCCCGCGGCCGAGCGGGACACCGACGACCAAGGAGCGACGTGGGCGGCCTGCAACGGTTCGAGCAGCGCCTGGAGGAGCTGATCTCCGGGGCATTCGCGCGTGCGTTCCGCAGCGCGGTGCAGCCGGTGGAGATCGCCGCGGCGCTCCAGCGCGAGTGCGACAACAACGCCCAGATCCTCTCCCGGCAGCGCCGCCTGGTGCCCAACGACTTCCACGTCGAGCTCTCGCAGACCGACCTGGACCGGCTCTCGCCGTACGACTCGGCCCTGGCCGACGAGCTGATCGGCCAGCTCCAGGAGCACGCCGACGCACAGTCCTACGTCTTCCCCGGCCCGATCCGCATCGACTTCGAGCCGGCCGAGGACCTCACCACCGGGCGCTTCCGCATCCGCAGCCGTGCACAGGCGGCGGTGACCGGCCACGCCAGTGACACGCAGGTACGCCGCGCGAAGGTGCTGCTCGAGGTCAACGGCACCCGCCACCCGCTGCTGTGGGACGAGGTCGTGGTGGGGCGCGGCACCGACGCTGACCTGCGCATCAACGACCCGGGCGTGAGCCGCCGCCACGTGCAGTTCCGTGCGACCGAAGGCCCCGGCGGCCCGCGCGTCGAGGTGACCGACCTGGGGTCGACCAACGGCATGCTCGTCGACGGTCACAAGGTCGACCGGGCGACGCTGGACGACGGCGGTCAGGTGCGGATCGGCAACACTGTGCTGACCGTCCGGGTCGTCGAGGACACCGAGGGAGGCGGCACCCCTGTCTGAGCTCACGCTCTTCCTGATCAGGATCGCCTACCTGGCGATCCTGTGGATCTTCGTCCTCTCGGCGATCTCCGTGGTGCGCTCCGACATGTTCGGCGCCCGCCTTCCGGCCGAGCGCGCCGGCGCGCCGCGCGGCAAGACGCGCGAGAAGAAGGCGAAGGCCGCCAAGGCTCCGGCCAAGCGCCGCGGCCAGCCCAGCCACGTGCTGGTCGTCGAGGGTCAGAACGCCGGTGAGCGGGCTGATCTCGATCAGGCCCCGATCATCATCGGCCGCGGCCCCGACGCCGCGATCCGTCTCGACGACGACTACGTCTCGACCCGCCACGCCCGCATCGCCGCCAGCGGTGACCAGTGGTTCGTGGAGGACCTCGGCTCCACCAACGGCACCTACATCGGCAACGCCCGGATCAACCAGCCGACCGCGATCACGCTCGGCACCCGCGTCCGCATCGGGAAGACCATCCTGGAGCTGCGCAAGTGAGCCTCCGCCTCAGGTTCGCGGCGATCTCCGACGTCGGCCGCGTGCGCAAGGACAACCAGGACTCCGGGTACGCCGGCCCCTGGCTGCTCACCGTCTGCGACGGAGTCGGCGGGGCGGCTGGCGGGGCGACGGCCTCGAGCACGGCGGTCCAGCAGCTGCGCCGACTCGACGCGCCGCCGCCCGAGGGCCACGCTCCCGAGGAGCTCCTCGGGCTCGTCTCCGGGGCGCTGCACCGCGCCCACGACCGCCTCGGCGAGGCCGTGGAGCACGACAGTGACCTCTCCGGCATGGCGACCACCGCCACCGTTGCGGTCTTCGACGGTGAGCGGCTCGCGATCGGCCACATCGGCGACAGCCGCGCCTACCTCTTCCGAGACGGGGCGCTGAGCCGCCTCACCCACGACCACACCTTCGTGCAGACCCTCATCGACGAGGGCCGGATCAGCGAGGAGGAGGCGATGGTGCACCCGCACCGCAACCTCATCCTCCGCTCCCTCGACGGCGCCAGCGAGATCGAGCCCGACCTGTTCCTGGTCGACCTCCAGTCAGGCGACCGCCTGATGCTCTGCAGCGACGGC
The DNA here is from genome assembly GCA_031177735.1 of Nocardioides sp. Lineage (GTDB taxonomy): Bacteria > Actinomycetota > Actinomycetes > Propionibacteriales > Nocardioidaceae > Nocardioides. The sequence goes on along the minus strand of JAPSKJ010000104.1, from coordinate 4,586 downwards.
GTGAGCGGCTCGCTGCCCGACGGCCGGCTGGCCGACGTCCTCGCCACGGGCACCGCCGACTACGCCGCCGTCGAGCTGGTCCGGGCCAGCCTCGAGGCCGGCAGCAGCGACAACGTCACCTGCATCGTCGCCGACGTGGTGCCCGCCGACGAGGCGGCCGCCCCGGATGAGACGTCCGAGCCGCTGCTGGTCGGCGCGGCCGCCGAGCTGCGCCGCAAGCTGCCGTTCGGGACCAGCCTGTTCCGTGGCCACCGCAACGGCGACACCGGCGAGCTCGAGCCCGTCGTCGACCCCGACGTACCCCTTCCGCCGGGCGCGATCCCCGACGACCCGATCGCGCCCGACGCCCACGAGGCGGCCCGCTACGCCCCCCGTCCCCCGCGGCGGCACCCCTGGATCCGCCACGTGCTCGTGCTGGCCCTGGTCATCGGGCTGGTCTGGGTCGCGAGCGCGGCGGCGTGGTCGTGGACCCAGCGGCAGTACTACGTGGGCGTCCACGACGACGCCGTCACCGTCTTCCGCGGGCTCGACACCTCGTTCGCGGGGGTGGACCTCTCCGAGCCCTACGAGACCACCGACCTCACCCTCGACCGGCTCTCGGAGTTCGACGCCGACAAGGTCCGGGAAGGCATCTCGGCGACCAGCCTCGACGACGCCCACCGCGCCGTGAACGCGCTCGCCGAGAAGGCGGCCGCGCCCGGCGCGACCCCGCCGGCGGACCCCGCCGACGCCTCGGCCACCCCGACGGCGACCCCGTCCGGCACACCAGCCCCCACCCCCGCCGCCCCCAGCACCACCCCGGCGCCCTGACATGTCGTCCTCGCAACCGGTCTTCATCCACCGGCGCCGCCGCGGCGCCGAGCTGGTGCTGCTCGTGCTCGCGCTGTGCGTCGGCATCGGCGCCTACGCGGCGGTCGGCCTCGGCGTGCAGGGCCACGTGCCGGCCGACATCGTCGGTTACGGCGGCTGGCTCGCCGGACTCGTCATCGCCGCCCACGTCGTCATCCGGTTCGTCGCCCCGTACGCCGACCCGGTGCTGCTGCCCCTGGTCGCCGCGCTCAACGGCCTGGGTCTGGCGGTCATCCACCGCCTCGACCTGGCCAAGGGCGAGGGGTCGGCCTTCGCGCAGCGGCAGCTGTTCTGGATGTCCGTCGGGGTCGTCCTCTTCGTCGCCACCCTCGTCCTCCTGCGCGATCACCGGGTGCTGCAGCGCTTCACCTACACCAGCGGGCTCACCGCCGTCGCCCTCCTCGTGCTGCCGCTCCTGCCCGGCATCGGCAACACCAAGAACGGCGCCAAGATCTGGATCCAGGTCGGCCCGATGAGCTTCCAGCCCGGTGAGCTCGCCAAGGTGCTGCTCGTGGTCTGCTTCGCGGGCTACCTCGTGCTGCACCGCGACGCCCTCGCCCTGGCCGGCCGCCGGATCGCCGGCATCGACCTCCCTCGCGGCCGCGACCTGGGGCCGATCCTGGCGATGTGGCTGGTCAGCCTCGGCGTGCTCGTCTTCCAGCGCGACCTCGGCTCCAGCCTGCTCTTCTTCGGGCTCTTCCTGGTGATGCTGTACGTCGCCACCGAGCGTGCCGGATGGCTGATCGTCGGCGGCGGGCTGTTCGCGGCGGGCGCGCTGGCGGCGTACCAGCTCTTCGCGCACGTCCGCAACCGCTTCGACATCTGGCTCGACCCGATGGCCCACTTCGACGAGTCCCCCGGCAGCGGCCAGCTGGTCGAGGGGTTGTTCGGGATGGCCTGGGGTGGACTGGTCGGCCGCGGCTTCGGTGACGGCAGTCCCTGGCGGGTGCCCTACGCCGAGTCCGACTTCATCATCGCCGCGATCGGCGAGGAGCTGGGCCTCACCGCGGTGATGGCGGTGCTCGTCTGCTACGGCCTGATCGTCGAGCGCGGCCTGCGCACCGCGGTGATCTCCCGCGACGGCTTCGGCAAGCTGATGGCCACCGGTCTCGCCGTCTCACTCGCGCTGCAGGTCTTCGTGGTCGTCGGCGGCGTCACCCGGCTCATCCCGCTGACCGGCCTCACCACTCCCTTCCTCTCCTACGGGGGGTCCTCTCTCGTCGCGAACTGGGTGATCGTCGCGCTGCTGCTGCGCATCTCCGACCTGGCCCGTCGCCCGCTGCCCGATCTCGATGCCGAGGACGACGCCGACGATGCCGAGACCCAGGTGGTGAAGCTGCCGTGAACAAGCCGATCCGCACCATCTCCGCGTTCTGCCTGGTGCTGTTCCTCGCGCTGCTGGCCAACGCCACCTACCTGCAGTACTGGGCGGCCGGCGACTACGGCGACGACGCCCGCAACCGTCGTGTCGTCGACGCGGAGTACTCGCGCGAGCGCGGCGCCATCCTGGTCGGCCGCACGCCGGTTGCCCAGAGCGTCCCGGTCGACGACCAGTACGAGTTCTTGCGCGAGTACCCCATGCCGTTCCAGTACGCCCCGGTCACCGGCTACTTCGGCTACGGCGGCGCGGTGACCGGCATCGAGAAGTCGCAGAACGACGTGCTCTCCGGGGACGACGACCGCCTCTTCGTCACCCGCCTGGTCGACCTGCTCAGCAACGAGGCCGCCAAGGGAGGCGACATCTCGCTGACGATCAACAAGGACGCCCAGCAGGCCGCCTGGGACGGCCTCAACGAGCTGGGCGGGGGCACCCGCGGAGCGGTCGTCGCGCTCGAGCCGGCGACCGGCAAGGTGCTCGCCATGGTCAGCACCCCCTCCTTCGACCCCGCGACGCTCGCCAGCCACGACTTCGCGGCCAACCAGGCGGCGTACGACGCCTTGGCGGCCGACCCGGCGAAGCCGTTGCTCAACCGGGCGGTCCAGGACCCGCTCCCCCCGGGCTCGACCTTCAAGATCGTGACCGCCGCGGCGGCGCTCGAGTCCGGCCGCTACACCGCCGACGGTGACGTGCCCGGCGGCTCCACCTACCAGCTGCCGCAGACCTCCGGGGAGACCGGCCTGGTCGACAACCAGGGCCGCGCCTGCGGCGCCGGCAACGACGCCCGGATCCCGTTCAGCCAGGCGCTGGAGCAGTCGTGCAACACGACCTTCGCCCGGCTCGCTGTCGAGCTCGGTGGCGACGCGCTGGGCGAGCAGGCCGAGAAGTTCGGGTTCAACCAGGAGTACTTCGAGGACCTGCAGAGCACCAGCGGCGACAGCACCCAGGCCGTCTCGACCTTCCCCGACGAGCTCAACCCGCCGCAGACCGGCCAGGCGGGCTTCGGGCAGTTCGACGTGCGTGCCACCCCGCTGCAGATGGCCATGGTCGTCGCCGGGATCGCCAACCAGGGCCGGGTGATGAAGCCCTACCTGGTCGGCGAGGTGCAGTCGGCCGACTCCGACACGATCGACGCCCCCGAGCCGGAGGAGCTGTCCCAGGCGGTCAGCCCGGAGACGGCGGCGGGCCTGACCGAGATGCTCGTCAACACCGTCAACGACGGCACCGCCGGCCCGGCGGCCATCCCCGGCATCCAGGTCGCGGGCAAGACGGGCACCGCCGAGAGCGGCCGCGACGACGTTCCTCCCTACGCCTGGTTCGTCTCCTTCGCGCCGGCCGACAACCCTCAGGTCGCGGTCGCGGTGATGATCGAGAGCGCCGACGTGGACGAGATCGCCGGCGGGCTGCTCGGCGGGCCGATCGCGAAGTCCGTGATGGAGGCGGTGCTGAAGCCATGACCGACGACCCCGGGACCACCGTGAGCTACGCCGACGACGCGCGCCGCTACCGCCTCGACTCCCGCATCGCCACCGGCGGCATGGGCGAGGTCTGGCGCGCCACCGACACCTCGCTGGACCGCGAGGTCGCCATCAAGCTGCTCAAGCACGAGTACGCCGGCGACCCGTTGTTCCGCCAACGCTTCGAGGCCGAGGCCCGCCATGCCGCGGTGCTGCACCACCCCGGGGTCGCGGCCGTGTACGACGTCGGCGAGTCGCTCACCGGCGACGGGCTGCCCCGCCCCTACCTCGTCATGGAGCTGGTCGACGGTCAGCCGCTGTCCGCGCTGCTGCGCCGCGGCGAGCCGCTCGACCCGCAGGCCGTGCGCGAGCTGCTGACCCAGGCCGCCGACGCGCTCGGTGCCGCACACGCCGCGGGGATCGTGCACCGCGACGTGAAGCCGGCCAACTTGCTGGTGACCCGTGACCGGGTCGTGAAGGTCACCGACTTCGGCATCGCCCGCGCGCTGTCCAGCAGCGCCCTGACCAGCACCGGTCAGGTGATGGGCACGCCGCAGTACCTCTCCCCCGAGCAGGCCCGTGGTGAGACCGCGACCCCCGCCTCCGACGTCTACGGGCTCGGCGTGGTCGCCTTCGAGTGCCTCACCGGGCATCGGCCGTTCGAGAAGGAGTCGCCGGTCGCCACCGCGCTCGCACACCTGCACGACCCGGTGCCGCCGCTGCCCGACTCGGTGCCGGCCGACCTGGCGGCTGTGGTCGGCAGGGCGCTCGCCAAGGTTCCTGCCGAGCGCTACCCCGACGCGAGCGCGTTCGCCGCCGCGCTGCGCGGCACGGGTGAGGCGACGACCCAGGTGGTGCCGCTGCCGATGACGCCGGCTGCCGACGCGCCGACCACGCAGGTC
>JAPSKJ010000103.1 GCA_031177735.1 Nocardioides sp. | reverse complement strand
GGCCACCGTCGCGGTAGCCGCGCAGGTTGGACTCGTACGCCGCCCGCAGGGCCAGGTGGCCGGCCTCCGGCACCACGAGCGACTTCTCGTCGACGCCGCGGGCGACCAGCACCAGGCGCTCGGCGGCACGCGCCACGATGCCGTTGTGCGAGCCGAAGGGCGCGGCGCTGACCAGGTCGGCGTGGACGATCGCGGCGACCAGCAGCGCGGGCGCCGCGGTCGGAGCGGTGACCACGCCGGCCAGCGCCTGCAGCCGCCGGGCCGCCTCCGCGTCGCGGGGCCGGCCGAGCTCGGCCTCGGGCAGGGCGGCCGCGCCGGCCACGGCATGGAGGCGGGCGAAGGCCTGCAGCGGGCGCTGGCGCAGCACCGGCACCAGGCCGAGCAGCTCGGTGGAGACGCGGAGGGCGTCCTGCGCGGTCGCGTCGCCCGACCCGTCGCGCACCTCGGGGAGCGTCGACGTCGACCCCTCCAGCACCGCGCTGGCGTGCGCCCCGCGCAGCAGAGACTCGGCGGTCGTCTCGGGTGTGGTGCGGCGCAGGCCGCGGTCGCGGAGCATGACGTCGATGCCGTCGCGCGTCGCCGCGAAGGCGGATCCGACCCCCTCGAGTGACACCAACCAGGCCAAGGGGTCGTCGCTCACGGGAAATACCGTAGCCACCGGCTACTCTGCTGGTGATGACCCCACCCAGGCCCACCTCCGGCTCCCAGGCTGGCGCCCTGCCAGCCGCGTACGACCGCGGCCGGCCGGGCTACCCCGCCGAGGCGGTCGCCTGGCTCGTGGGCACCGCGCCGGTCAGCGTGCTGGAGCTGGGCGCCGGCACCGGCAAGCTCACCGAGGCGATGGTCGAGCTGGGCCACGACGTGCTCGCGGTCGACCCCGACGACGCGATGCTCGACCGGCTCTCGCGCAAGCTGCCCGACGTGCGGGCCACGGTCGGCTCCGCCGAGCAGATCCCGGCCCCCAGCCGCAGCGTCGACGTCGTCGTCGCAGGCCAGGCCTTCCACCGCTTCGACCTGGAGCGGGCGATGCCCGAGATCGTCCGGGTGCTCAAGCCCGGCGGGCGCCTGGCGCTGGTCTGGAACGTCCGCGACGACCGCATCCCGTGGGTGCGCAAGCTGGAGCGGCTGATCGGCTCCGGCCCCGACACCGCGCTCGAGGCGGCGGACCTGATCGACCGGACCGCGCTGTTCAGCGCCGTGGACGCACACACCTTCAAGCAGTGGCAGGTGGTGCAGCGCGAGACGATCCAGGACCTCGTGCTCTCGCTGGGCAACGTCGCCTCCCTCGGCGACGCCGACCGCGCGGCCAAGCTGGCCGAGGTGCTCGCGCTCTACGACGACTACGGCCGCGGCATGGACGGCATGCAGCTGCCCTACACCACCTACTGCTACCGCGCGACGGTCCTGCCGCACGCGGTCGCCGCGCCCGAGCCGGTCGACCTCGTGCGCAGCCCACCGGAGCTGCACCCGGCCGACAGCCTGACCGACACCGCGGAGCGACTTCCCACGGTCGTCACCGGCGGCGCGGGCGAGACCGACCTGATCCTGATCAACTTCCGCTGACCCCCGCACCCGTGAGGCCGGTATGACGCTCGCACCCCGTGTGGTGCTCACCCCGCTGGTGCTGCTCGGCGGGGGCGCCGCCGCGTTCGTCGTCGGCATGCGGCGCAAGTCGCCGCTGCTGCAGGACCAGGTCCGGCGCTTCTCCCGATCGGTCGGCCAGCCGATCGCGCTGAGGACGGCCGGCCGAGCGGGCGTCGCCAACGGCGTGGTCCACCACGTCGGGCGCACCAGCGGGCGGCCGTACCGCACACCGGTCACGCCGTTCCGCGCGCCGGGCGGCTTCATCGTCGCGCTCCCCTACGGCTCCGGCACGGACTGGGTCCGCAACGTGCTCGCGGCCGGTGGCGCCACGCTGACCTTCGGCGGCCGGGACCACGCGGTGACCGACCCTCGGATCGTGCCGACCACCGAGGTCGTCGACCTCCTCCCGCCGAGTGAGCGGATGGTGGCGAGGGTGTTCGCGATCACCGAGTTCCTGCACCTCGACGACGCCTGAACGAACCCCACCGGGCCCGAGCCGGCGCGTGACGTCGAGGCGCCGTCCGGTCAGATCTCCCGCCAGGCCCCGCTCGGCTGGTCGTGGCCGTGGGCGGACATCAGGGTGAGCCCACCGTCGACGGTCAGGGAGGCGCCGGTGACGTAGGTCGAGCGCGGCGAGGCGAGGAAGCCGATCACCGAGGCGACCTCGTTGACGTGCCCGACCCGGCCGAGCGGGTTGCCGGGACGCTCGGTCTGGTAGGCGGCGCTCTCCTCGATCCCGGTCATCGGTGTGGCGATCTCACCAGGCGCCACCGAGTTGACCGTGATCGCGTGCTCGCCGAGCTCGAGGGCCAGCACCTTGGTGAACATGCCCAGCGCGGCCTTCGCCGCGCAGTAGGCCGAGGAGCCGGTGCGGGGCACGTGCTCGTGCACGCTGGTGACGTTGATGATCCGGCCGGCGTGGCCGTCGGAGATCATCCGGTGCGCGGCGGCCTGGGCACACAGGAACGGACCGTCGAGGTCGGTCTGGATGACGTGGCGCCAGTCGTCGTAGGTCATGTCGACGGCCTTCACCGACTGCCCGGTGCCGGCCACGTTGACCAGCACGCCGAGCCCGCCGAGCTTGTCGGCCAGCCTGGCGATGGTGTGCCCGGCATCCGGTGAGGCGGCGTCGAAGGTCTCCACGAAGGCCCGCTGGCCGCGCGCCTCGATCGCCGCCCGGGTCTCCTGCACGCCGGACACGTCGCGGTGGCAGGTCAGGCCGACGTCGTACCCCTCGGTCGCCAGGAGCTCCGCGGTCGCGGCCCCGATGCCGGAGTCGCTTCCAGTCACGATCGCCAGTCGCGGATAGGTTGCGTCCACCATGCCGGGTCAGTACCCGCCGCGAGGGCCTTTCATCACGGGTCGGGCCGGCCCTGCGCCGGACGCGTGCGCCACGAGCGTGCGGGCGCGTTCGACGATCAGGTCGACCACCCGCGGGTGCGGGCCGATCACGTCCGCAACGACACCGGCGCCCGCGGCGAGCGCCTGTTCACGGGCCTTGGCCGCGAAGTAGCCGGGCGCGAGCAGGTAGGGCACCACGGCGTCGCCAGCGCGCACGACCTCCGGCAGGCGGGCGCCGCGGCCGGTCAGGGTGGCCAGTCGAGCCGGCGCGCCCCAGGCGCTGCTGAGCAGGTCGACCGCGCCCTGCAGGTCGGCGTCGGCGGCGGGGTCCGTCGAGCCGGCCGCGAGGAGCACGACACCGTGGCCGGGCTGCGCCCCCGCCTCGACGAGGCGCTCCACGAGCGCGGCGGTCAGCAGGGGGTGCGGGCCCAGCGGCGGCGCCATGACCGCCGGAGCGGGCGCCGCCGCGAGCGCGGCCGGCAGGTCGTGGCGCACGTGGTAACCGGTCGAGAGCAGCAGCGGCACCACCACGGCGGGCCGGTCGCCGGTGGCCAGCACGTCGGTGAGGAGCGGGTCGTGGAGCTCGACGTACGACGCCACCGCCTCCATCCCGAGGCGCTCCCCCGCGGCCGCGGTCAGCTCGGCGGCGACGGCGTTGCCGGACCGGTGACGGGTGCCGTGCGCGACCGTGACGAGCCGGGGCTCGCGGGTCACGGCGCGACCGCCAGCCGGTACCCGCGCTTGACCACCGTCTGCACGGCCTTGGTGCCGAGCGCGGTGCGCAGGCGGGCGACCGCCATCTCGACCGCGTGCTCGGAGCCCGCGGTGCCGGAGGGCAGCATGGCGAGCAGGTCACGGCGGGGGACGACGTTGCCCGGGTTGGCGACCAGAGCCGACAGCACGGCGGCCGGAGCCGGCGAGAGTCGCACCTCGATGCCGTCGAGCAGCACCGTGCTCGTGTCCTCGCCGTGCAGCAGCAGCTGCCGGCCCCCGGCCAGCTCGATCACCAGGCCGGCGCGGCGCGAGGGCAGCTCGACCTCGAGCTGCTTGACCATCGCCGCGAGCCGGGAACGGTCGGGGAAGATCGTCGGCACGCCCCACAGCTCGAACGCCGCGGCGGTGACCGGCCCGACGCAGGCGGCGATCACGTCGGCCTGGAAGGCGCTGATCACGTCGTCGCGGCGGCCGGTGGAGCCGGCGGCGTCCATCAGCGCGGCGACCGCCGGGGCCGCGGTGAAGGTGACGGCGTCGAGCTCGCGGTCGGCGATGAGGTCGACGAGCCGGAACATCGGCTCTGGGTCGGCCGCGGTCTCCACCCGGTAGACGGTCACGGTGAGCACGTCGGCGCCCTGGCGGCGCAACGCGTGAGCGGCCATCGACAGCGACTGCCCGTGCTCCTGCACCACGATCCTGCGGCCGGTGAGGTCGCGCCCGCGGAGGTGCTCCAGGACGTCCTCGAACGACTCCGACTCCGGCGCCCACAGCTCGCGCAGGCCACGCCGGCGCAGCGCGCCGACGCTCTTCGGGCCGCGGGCGAGGATCTCGGCGCGACCGAGGTGCTCGAGCAGGGGCGCCAGCAGGCCCCACTCCTCGGCACGGTCGAACCACGCCCGCATGCCGATCCCGGTCGTGGCCAGCAGCATGTCGACCGGCGCGGCGAGCACCTCCTCCGTGGCGGCGCGCAGCGAGGTGTCGTCGACCTGGTTGGGGTCCATCGACAGCGCGGGCGCCCACTCCACGAGCGCACCGCGCCGCTCGAGGAGCGCGATCTGTTCCTCGACCTTGCGCGCGGCGGTGACGCCGATGCGGAACCCCTCGAGCGGCCGCGGGTCGGCCGGGGCCGACGCGGGCGGGGGGATGAGCGTGCTCACCTGGACTCCTTGACACCTCCGACGAGGACGACTCCGTCCGCCACCACGACGTCGTAGGCGGGAACGACCACCGACGCGTCGTCGAGGCACCGGCCGGTGCGCAGGTCGAACGCCTGCTTGTGCAGCGGGGAGGCCACGAACGGCACGGTCTCCTCGGCGAGGGTCCTGGTGCCGATGATGCCCCGCGACAGCACGGAGGCCAACCCGAAAGGATCGTAGTTCGACAGGGCGAACACCTGGTCGTCGTAGGTCCGGAAGACCGCGACGGCCGATCCGTCGACGAGGGCGGCGACCCCGGACTCGCGGTCGATGTCCTCGAGCCGGCACACGGCGGTGTACGTCGTCATGTCGGCCGGCGCACTGCCCGCGAGATGGGTCATCGGGGGCCGCCCACGGGGATGGTGGCGCCGAGCGAGACGGGGCCGGTGCCCTGGTCGGCGACGTCCCCGGGGACGTTCATGCCGCGCTCCTCGCGGAAGGTGATGGCGGGGTCGGGCGTCTCGGGGGCGTTGACGAAGGAGACGAACCGGCGCAGCTTGTCCGGGTCCTCGATGGTGGCCCTCCACTCGTCGACGTAGGAGTCGACGTGCTTGGCCATCGCCGCCTCGAGCTCGGTGCCCAGACCGAGGACGTCGTCGACGACGATCTCGCGGACGCGGTCGAGGCCGCCCTCGATGCCGTCGAGCCAGGTGGAGGTGCGCTGGAGGCGGTCGGCGGTGCGGATGTAATACATGAGGAAGCGGTCGAGGTAGGAGATGAGTGTCTCGGTGTCGAGGTCGCCCGCCAGCAGCTGGGCATGGGCCGGCACCGCGCCGCCGTTGCCGCCGACGTAGAGGTTCCAGCCCTTCTCGGTCGCGATGACACCGAAGTCCTTGCCCCGGGCCTCGGCGCACTCGCGGGCGCAACCGGAGACGCCGCCCTTGAGCTTGTGCGGGGAGCGGAGGCCGCGGTAGCGCAGCTCCAGCTCGATCGCCAGCCCGACGGAGTCCTGGACGCCGTAGCGGCACCACGTCGACCCGACGCACGACTTCACCGTGCGCAGCGACTTGCCGTAGGCGTGGCCGGACTCGAAGCCGGCGTCGACCAGGCGCTGCCAGATCGCGGGGAGCTGCTCCATCCGGGCACCGAAGAGGTCGATGCGCTGACCGCCGGTGATCTTGGTGTAGAGCCCGAAGTCGCGGGCGACCTCGCCGATCACGATCAGCTTCTCCGGGGTGATCTCCCCGCCCGGGATCCGCGGGACGACGGAGTAGGTGCCGTTGCGCTGGATGTTGGCCAGGAAGGCGTCGTTGGTGTCCTGCAGGGTGCGGTTCTCCTTGGCCAGCACGTGCGTGTTGAGCTGGCTGGCCAGGATCGAGGCGACCGCGGGCTTGCAGATGTCACAGCCGCGGCCGCGGCCGTGCGCCTCGACGATCTGGTCGAAGGTGGTGTAGCCGTGCACGAGGACGACGTCGAAGAGCTCGGCCCGGGTCATCGCGAAGTGCTCGCACAGCGACGTGTCGACGACCTTGCCCTGGGCCGCGAAGTAGTCCTCGACGATCTTCTTCACCTGCACCTTGCAGGAGCCGCAGGTGGCGCCCGCCTTGGTCTGCTTGGTGACCTCGGCGGCGGTCTCGCAGCCTCCGTCGACGGCCGCCTCGATCTCGCCCTTGGTGACGTTGTTGCAGGAGCAGACCTGCGCCTGCGGCGGGAGGGTGAAATCGGCGCCGCCGGTGGCGGCAGGGAGGATCAGCTCCTCGGGGTTGGCCGGCAGCTCGATGCCCGAGCTCACCATCGGCCGCAGGATGCCGTAGGCGGAGGCGTCGCCGACCAGCACGCCACCGAGCAGCTGCTTGCCGTCCTCGCTGATCACCAGCTTCTTGTAGACCCCGGCGACCGCGTCGGAGTAGACCAGCTCGAGGCAGTCGGGGGTGGTGCCGTGGGCGTCGCCGAAGGAGGCGACGTCGACGCCGAGCAGCTTGAGCTTGGTGGACATGTCGGCGCCGGTGAAGGTGCCCGGCCCGCCCAGCAGGGCGTCGACGACGACCTCCGCCATGGCGTAGCCCGGTGCGACCAGGCCGTACATCGTGCCGCCGGGCGCTGCGCACTCCCCGATCGCCCAGATGTGCGGGTCGGAGGAGCGGCACTGCTCGTCGACCAGGACCCCGCCGCGCTCGGCGACGTCGAGGTCGGCCGCCCGGGCCAGGGCGTCGCGCGGGCGGATGCCGGCGGAGAAGACGACCATGTCGACCGGCACCGGCTCGTCGGCGTCCTTGAACCGCAGCGCCGAGACGCGGCCGTCCTCGTCGCCGTCGATCATCTCGGTCATCACACCGGTGTGGACCCGCAGGCCCAGGCCCTCGATGTGGCGCCCGAGGGTGCGGCCGCCGGCCTCGTCGACCTGGACGGCCATCAGCCGGGGCGCGAGCTCGACCACGTGGGTCTCCAGGCCGAGCTGGTGCAGCGCGTTGGCGGCCTCCAGCCCCAGCAGGCCGCCGCCGATGACCGCGCCCGCCCGGGAGGTCTTGGCGGCCTCGCGGATCGCCTCGAGGTCGTCGATGGTGCGGTAGACGAACACGTTGCCCAGGTCCCTGCCCGGCACCGGCGG
>JAPSKJ010000102.1 GCA_031177735.1 Nocardioides sp. | reverse complement strand
CGTGGGCCGCCGTCGCGCTGGGGCTGCTCTTCGTCTCCAAGCAGTACTTCGTGGTCGCCCTGCCGCTGGTCGTGCTGCTGCTGCCGCTGTTCCGGGAGATCCCCGGCGGGATCCGGCGCAACGTCGGTGTCGCACTCGGCACGGGTGCCGCCGTCAGTGTGCCGTTCCTGCTCTGGAACCCCTCGCAGTTCTGGGAGAGCGTGGTCACCTTCCAGTTCCACCAGCCGTTCCGGGCCGACTCGGTCTCCGCCCTCGCCTGGCTGGTCAACCACCACGGCTGGCCGCCGGAGTCGGTCTTCGGGGTGCTGCCCTTCGCGGGTGCCCTGCTCGCCGCCGGAGTGCTCGCCTGGCGGGCGCCGCGCACGCCGGCGGCCTTCGCGGCCTGCGTCGGAGCGGTCCTGCTGGTCATGGTGCTGCTGTCCAAGCAGGCGTTCCTCAACTACTACTTCCTGGTGATCGGCGCGTTCGCGATCGCCGCCGTGACCTGGACCGCTCGGCGCACGTAGCCGACCGCTCACCGATCCGCGCCCGCCGTTCGGCGCGAGCCGCGGGCGGCGTACTCCACGGGTGAGCCGTGACGCACCTAACGTGATGGCGATCACAGCGGGTCACCGCAGTGTGACTCCACGCCGGTCGCCCATCCCGCCGGGCGGCCTCTCGAGACGAAGGGGTTCTCGTGACTGCATCAGACAGCGATGCCTACGCCCAGTCCCATGGCCACGACCCGGTCTACGACCGCCTGCACGCGACCGCGGAGTTCCGAGAGCTGCGGTCGGCCTACCGCCGATTCGTGTTCCCGGCGACGGTGGCGTTCCTCGCCTGGTACCTGCTCTACGTCGCCATGTCGAACTGGGCGGGCGACTTCATGGCCGCGAAGGTCGTCGGCAACATCAACGTCGCGCTCGTCTTCGGGCTGCTCCAGTTCGTGACGACGTTCCTGATCGCCTGGCTCTACAGCCGCTACTCCACCAGCAAGCTCGACCCGCTCGCCCGCCAGCTGGACGAGCAGTTCATCGCCGAGACCAAGGGAGGTAAGCCCTGATGGACCACCAGGCAATCACCGCGATCCTGTTCCTCTCCGTCGTCGCCATCACGCTGGGCATCACCGTCTGGGCGAGCCGCCAGACCCAGGGCGCGGCCGACTTCTACGCCGGCGGCCGCGGCTTCTCCGGGGTGCAGAACGGCCTCGCCATCGGCGGCGACTACATGTCGGCGGCATCGTTCCTCGGCATCTCCGGCGCGATCGCCATCAACGGCTACGACGGCTTCCTCTACTCCATCGGCTTCCTGGTCGCCTGGCTGGTCGCGCTGCTGCTCGTCGCGGAGATGCTGCGCAACTCCGGGCGCTACACGATGGCCGACCAGCTCGCCTATCGGATGAAGCAGCGCCCGGTCCGGATGGCCGCGGCCACCTCCACCGTCGTGGTGTCGATCTTCTACCTGCTCGCCCAGATGGTCGGCGCGGGTGCGCTCGTCGCGCTCCTGCTGGGCGTGGACGACCAGTGGCTGAAGAACCTCACCATCCTCGGCGTCGGCGCCCTGATGATCGTCTACGTCACCTTCGGCGGCATGAAGGGCACCACCTGGGTGCAGATCGTCAAGGCCGTCCTGCTCATGGCCGGCTCCGCGCTGATCGTGGTGCTGGTGCTCGCCGAGTTCGGCTTCAACCTCTCCGAGCTGCTCGGCACCGCGGCCGGCAACTACGGCGACCGCGCGGACGGCAACGTCGCGGCGGCGTTCCTCGAGCCCGGCCTGCAGTACGGCGCCGACACGACCTCGAAGATCAACTTCTTGTCCCTCGGCCTCGCCCTGGTGCTCGGCACCGCGGGCCTGCCGCACATCCTGATCCGGTTCTACACCGTGCCGACCTCCCGCGACGCGCGGAAGTCGGTGCTGTGGGCGATCGTCCTGATCGGCATCTTCTACCTGTTCACGCTGGTCCTCGGCTTCGGCGCGGCCGCGCTGCTGACCGGTGACAAGTTCGCCGAGGTGACGGCGTCGGGCGGCAACCTCGCCTCCCCGCTGCTCGCCGAGGCGGTCGGTGGCGGTGAGGGCTCCGCCGGCGGCGCGATCCTGCTGGCCTTCATCGCGGCGGTCGCCTTCGCGACGATCCTCGCGGTGGTCGCCGGCCTGACGCTGGCGTCCTCCACCTCGGTGGCGCACGACATCTACAACAGCGTCATCCGCAAGGGCGCGGCGAGCGAGACCCAGGAGATCAAGATGACCCGGATCGCCGCAGTGGTCATCGGTGCCATCGCGATCGGTCTGGCCATCCCGGCGCAGCAGCTCAACATCGCCTTCCTGGTGGCGCTCGCCTTCGCGGTGGCCGCCTCGGCGAACCTGCCCGCGATCGTCTACAACATGTTCTGGAAGCGCTTCAACACCCGTGGCGCCGTCTGGAGCATCTACGGCGGGCTCATCTCCTGCGTCGGCCTGGTGTTCTTCTCGCCGACCGTGTCCGGCTCGGAGACCGCACTGGTCACCGGCGCCGACTGGGCCTGGTTCCCGCTCAGCAACCCCGGCATCGTCTCGATCCCGCTCGGCTTCTTCCTCGGCTGGCTCGGCACGATCACCTCGCGTGAGCCGTCGGCGGAGCAGCGCTACACCGAGCTCGAGGTCCGCGCCCTCACCGGCGCCGGCTCCGAGAAGGCCGTCATCCACTGAAACCAGTCCGACCTGCGCCTACGCCACAGTCCGCCCGCAGGGCAGACTGTGGCGTAGGCCACTGGCGGCGGCGTGACGCCGAGGGCGCCGCGCTCGCCGGTCATCACCGAACGACCCCGGAAAGGGACACCCGTGAGTGAAGAGACCCTGTCCAACCTGCTGCACGAGAGCCGCCGCTTCGAGCCGCCCGCGGAGCTCGCGGCGAGCGCCAACCTGACCGCCGACGCCTACGACCTCGCCGCGAAGGACCGCCTCGCGTTCTGGGCCGAGCAGGCGGAGCGGATCACCTGGGCCCAGCCCTACGAGCGCGTCCTCGACTGGGACAACCCGCCGTTCGCCAAGTGGTTCGTCGGGGGCACCCTCAACGCGGCGTACAACTGCGTGGACCGACACGTGGAGAACGGCCTGGGCGACCGGGTCGCGATCCACTGGGTCGGAGAGCCGGTCGACGACAAGCGCACGATCACCTACGCCGAGCTCAAGGACGAGGTGTCGAAGGCGGCCAACGCGCTGACGTCGCTGGGCGTCGCGGCGGGCGACCGGGTGGCGATCTACATGCCCATGATCCCCGAGGCGATCGTCGCGATGCTCGCCTGCGCCCGGATCGGCGCACCCCACACGGTGGTCTTCGGCGGGTTCTCCGCCGAGGCGCTGGCCAGCCGCATCGAGGACTGCCAGGCCAAGCTCGTCATCACCGCCGACGGCGGCTACCGCCGGGGTGCCGCGTCGCCGCTGAAGCCGGCGGTCGACGAGGCCCTCACCAAGACCTCCCAGAACGGGCACGTCGTGGAGAAGGTGCTCGTCGTCCGGCGCACCGGCGGCGAGGTCGACTGGAACGGCCCGGAGACCGGTGGGCCGGACGTGTGGTGGCACGACGTCGTCGACTCCGCCTCCACCGAGCACACCCCGCAGGCCTTCGACAGCGAGCACCCGCTCTACGTCATGTACACCTCCGGCACCACCGGCAAGCCGAAGGGGATCCTGCACACCACGGGCGGCTACCTGGTCGGCACGTCCTACACCCACTGGGCGGTCTTCGACCTCAAGCCCGACTCCGACGTCTACTGGTGCACCGCCGACATCGGCTGGGTGACCGGCCACAGCTACATCGTCTACGGGCCGCTGGCCAACGGCGCGACGCAGGTGCTCTACGAGGGCACCCCCGACTTCCCCGAGCGTGGCCGCTGGTGGCAGATCATCGAGGAGTACGGCGTCACCATCTTCTACACCGCGCCGACGGCGATCCGCTCGTTCATGAAGCAGGGACGCGAGGTGCCCGACCAGCGCGACATGTCGTCGCTGCGGATCCTCGGCTCGGTCGGCGAGCCGATCAACCCGGAGGCCTACGTCTGGTACCGCCACGTCGTCGGCGGCGACCGCACCCCGGTCGTCGACACCTGGTGGCAGACCGAGACCGGAGCCATCATGATCAGCCCGCTGCCCGGCGTGACCGCCGGCAAGCCGGGCTCCGCGATGACGGCCATCCCCGGCGTCAGCGCGGAGGTGGTCGACGACGAGGGCAACCCGGTGCCCAACGGGCACGGTGGCTACCTCGTGCTCACCGCGCCGTGGCCCTCGATGCTGCGCACCATCTGGGGCGACGACCAGCGCTTCGTCGACACCTACTGGTCGCGGTTCAAGCAGCAGGGCTACTACTTCGCCGGTGACGGGGCGAAGAAGGACGAGGACGGCGACATCTGGGTGCTCGGCCGCGTCGACGACGTCATGAACGTCTCCGGCCACCGGCTCTCCACCACCGAGATCGAGTCCGCCCTGGTCTCGCACCCCAAGGTCGCCGAGGCGGCCGTCGTGGGCGCCACCGACCCCGACACCGGCCAGGCGGTCTGCGCCTTCGTGATCCTGCGGGAGACCGCGGGAGACGGCGGCGCCGACATCGTGCAGGAGCTGCGCCAGCACGTCCGCAAGGAGATCGGCCCGATCGCCACGCCGCGGCAGATCATGGTCGTCCCCGAGCTGCCCAAGACCCGCTCGGGCAAGATCATGCGGCGGCTGCTGCGTGACGTCGCCGAGAACCGCGAGATCGGCGACGTCACCACCCTCGCCGACTCCTCGGTCATGTCGCTGATCTCGGAGGGGCTGAAGTCGTCCTCGGACGACTGAGCTCGCCACCTGAGCCCGCTGGGGCCACTTCGCTCGCTCACCACCCGCGACACGCCGGCAGCCCGCCGGCGTGTCGCGGCGTTTCCGGGTGGATCGTGGCCCTCCATCTGCGGGTCCCTCCGGGGCGGCCGGCGGCTGCCCGCCCGGTAGGGTGGCTTCCGGTGTGCCGGGAAGTCTGGTCGGCGTAGCTGCCGACGACCCCTCTGAAGGAGTCCCCTCGTGACCACGCCGTCCACACCGCCCGCACCGCAGTCCCGCCGGCTCTTCGCCCGTGGCTCCTGGCTGGAGACCTCGCGCACCGCGGAGGTCCTGCGCGCCGAGACCACCGGCGGCATCCTCCTCATCGTCGCCGCGATCATCGCGCTGGTGTGGGCCAACAGCCCCTGGGGCGAGTCCTACGCCGACCTGCGCGACCTCCACATCGGCCCCGAGAGCCTGCACCTCGACCTCTCCCTCGGCCACTGGGCCTCCGACGGCCTGCTGGCCATCTTCTTCTTCGTGGTCGGCCTGGAGCTCAAGCGGGAGTTCGTCGCAGGTGACCTGCGCGACCCGCGTCGGGCCGCACTGCCCATCGCCGCGGCGGTCGGCGGGATGGCCGCTCCGGCGCTCATCTACGTCGCCGTCCAGCTGGCGACCGACAGCGGCGGGCTCGCCGGCTGGGCGATCCCGTCGGCGACCGACATCGCCTTCGCGGTCGCGGTGCTGGCGGTGATCAGCACCCACCTGCCGAGCGGTCTGCGCACCTTCCTGCTCACCCTGGCCGTGGTCGACGACCTGCTCGGGATCACCGTCATCGCGATCTTCTACACCGACTCCGTCGACCTGGTCTCCCTCGCGCTCATGCTGGTGCCGCTGGGACTGTTCGCGCTGCTGGTCCAGCGTCGGGTGAGTACGCCGTTCCTGCTCGTCCCGCTCGCCCTCCTCACCTGGTGGCTGATGCACCACTCCGGCGTGCACGCGACCGTCGCCGGCGTACTCCTCGGCTTCACCGTCCCGGTGCTGCGCCGTGACGGCCAGGACGCGCCGGGGCTCGCCGAGCACCTGGAGCACCTGGTCCGGCCGATCTCGGCGGGGATCGCGGTGCCGGTCTTCGCGTTCTTCGCGGCCGGGGTGAGCGTCGGCGGGATCGACGGGCTGCTCGACTCGGTCACCGACCCGGTCGCGCTCGGGATCATCGCCGGCCTGATCGTCGGCAAGGCGGTCGGGATCACCGGGTCGACGTGGCTGCTGTCGCGGTTCACCCGCGCCGAGCTCGACGACGAGCTGTCGTGGGTCGACGTCGTCGGCATGGCCATGCTCGCCGGCATCGGGTTCACCGTGTCGCTGCTGATCGGTGACCTGGCCTTCGGCGCGGGCAGCGAGCGCGACGACCACGTGAAGGTGGGCGTGCTCGTGGGCTCGCTGCTCGCGGCGCTGCTCGCCTCCGCGGTGCTGCGCTCGCGCAACCGCGTCTACCGGCGGCTGGCCGAGGCCGAGCAGGTCGACGCGGACGACGACGGCGTGCCGGACGTGTTCGAGGACCGGCCACCGGGTAGTTGACTCGGTAAGGTCAGAGGCCAGAGCGACCCACCGATGCGAGGACAGGCATGGCACACACGCCCACTCACCCGACGAACACCGACGAGCCGACCATCGGTCGCCTGGTCGCCGACGCGAGCCGAGACATCTCCACGCTGATCTCGAAGGAGATCGAGCTCGCCAAGTCGGAGCTGAAGGTGAGCGTGCAGGCGGGCGGCATCGGCCTGGCCATGTTCGCTGCCGCGGGCTTCGTCGCGGTGCTCGCGATCATCATGCTCTCGGTCGCGATCGCCTACTTCATCCACTGGGCCGGGCTCGGCCTGCACTGGTCGTTCCTGATCGTCTTCGCCTTCTACCTGCTCGTCGCCGGCCTGCTGGCGTTCATCGGCATCAAGAAGGTCAAGCAGGTGCGCGCCCCGCAGAAGGCCATCCACCAGGGCAAGGAGATCCCCCGGGCGCTCAAGGGCAAGGCCTGACCGCGAGGCGTCACTTTCGGCCCCGCGAAGCGTCACTTCTGGCCCCGCGAGACGTCACTTCCGGCCCGCGAAGCGTCACTTCCGGCCCCGCGAGGCGTCACTTCCGGCCCGTCCGTGCGTCAGCACCGTCGACGTCCGACGTCTGCCATCACCCGTCGAGCGCCACTGACACCCCGACCGGGCGCGGTATCGACCCCGCCGAGGGCGCGGAGTGACGCTTTGAGGGGCCAGAAGTGACCTCTCGACGGGCCACAACTGACCTCTCGGCGGGCCGCTTGTGACCTCTCGGCGGGCCACAAGTGACCTCTCGCGCTCAGCTCGCGCAGGCTCCGGTGTCGACCGGTTCGGAGGCGGTGGCGCCCGCCGCGGCGGCGTCGGCGACCTGAGCCGCAGTGAGGGCGTAGCCGGTCTCGCGGTCGGTGACCGAGGCGGCGAAGACGACGCCCACGGCCTCACCGTCGGAGTCGACGATCGGACCGCCGGAGTTGCCGGGCCGGATCAGCCCGCGCAGGGAGTAGACCTCACGGATGACGGTGCCGTTGCCGTAGATGTCAGGCGAGCGGAGCCGCTGCTCGGAGCGGATGCGGCCGGCCTGGACGTCGAACGGCCCGTCCTCGGGATAGCCGAGGAT
>JAPSKJ010000101.1 GCA_031177735.1 Nocardioides sp. | reverse complement strand
GACGCCCCGCCGGGGCCTGGACGAAGGGTTCGATCGTGGAGAAGCTGTCGCTGATCCTGTGGCGCGAACGGGAGCTGCTCGAACTCCTCGCGTTCAAGCTGGAGCTGGAGCAGCTCGTGCTCGCGAGCGGCCGCACGCGCTGGCTCTCCGCGACCACGCGGGAGGTGGAGGAGGTGCTGGCCACGCTCCGCGAGACCGAGGTGCTGCGCGCCGTGGCCGCCGACGAGACGGCGGCGGAGCTGGGGCTGGGGCCCAACCCGAGCCTGTCCGCGCTGGCGGAGGCCGCCTCCGAGCCGTGGAGCTCGATCCTGATCGACCACCGCGACGCGTTCCTGTCGGCGACCCGCGAGATCCGGGAGCTGTCCGAGACCAACCGCGAGCTGGTGACCGCCGGCTACCGCTCCGCCCGCGAGACCCTGCTCGCGATCGGTGGTGCGGCGTCGCCCGAGGGCTACGCCCCGGACGGCACGGCCGTCAGCGTCGAGACCTCCCGACCCCGTCTCTTCGACAGGAGCCTGTGACCATGGTGGGCAGCTTCTCGGGGATCAACACC
Organism: Nocardioides sp.; assembly: GCA_031177735.1. Classification (GTDB taxonomy): domain Bacteria; phylum Actinomycetota; class Actinomycetes; order Propionibacteriales; family Nocardioidaceae; genus Nocardioides. The sequence goes on along the minus strand of JAPSKJ010000101.1, from coordinate 6,892 downwards.
GCGCTCAGCGGGCTGCGCTACCACCAGGTGGCCCTGGACGTCGCCGGCAACAACGTCTCCAACGCCTCCACCGATGGCTACGTACGCCGGCGGGTGACCGCCGACTCCGTCGGGGGCCCGGCGCAGCCGGCGTTGTGGTCCCGCTACGACGGCCACGGCGACGGGGTCCGGGTGGCCGGTGTCGACCGGATGGTCGACGCGCTCCTCGACGCGCGTGTCCGCCGGGAGAACGGCACCCTGAGCTACCTGCGCACCAGCCAGACCGTGCTGCAGCGGGTCGAGGCCGGGATCGGCGAGCCGGGCGCGACCGGTGTCGCCGCCGCCCTGACCGACTTCCGCAAGAGCTGGCAGGACCTCGCCAACAACCCCGGCGGCGACGCCGCCCGCCAGCAGGTCCTCGGCCGCGCCGCCACCCTGGCGCAGGCGGTCCGCGTGCAGGCCGCCAACGTGACCAACGAGGCGTCCGACCAGCGCGTGCACGTCATGAGTGCGGTGTCCGAGATCAACACCGCGGCCAAGGACCTCGCGGCGCTCAACGCCAGCATCCTGACCACCGAGGCCAACGGCACCGACGCCAACACCCTGCACGACACGCGCGACCAGCTCGCCCTGCGCCTGGCCGAGCTCGCTGGCGGCGTCGTCACGGTGCAGTCCAACGGGATGTTCGACGTCACGGTGAACGGCGTCGCGCTCGTGTCCGGCAAGGCGGCTGGTCAGCTCGCGGTCACCGGCGGCATCGCCCCCGACGGGTCGGCGGCGCCCGGGGACGTCGCATTCGCCGTCACCGGCCTGGCCGGCGCGCCCGAGCCGGTCACGGTCACCACCGGCGAGCTCGGTGCGGTCGTCGACGTGCTCACGACCAGGCTGCCCTCCTACCTCTCCGGTCTGGACGCCATCGCCAGCCAGCTCGCCGCCGCGGTGAACGCTCAGCACGACGACGGCTTCACGGCGACCGGCGCAGCCGGGGGCGCCTTCTTCACCTTCGATCCCGCCAACGCAGCAGCGACGCTCGCGGTGGCGATCACCGACCCGGCCGCCGTGGCGGCGTCGCGAGTCGCCGGGCCGGCCAACGAGGACGGCAGCAACGCCGATGCGATGGTCGACGTGTTCGGACCGGTCGAGGACGGCTACCAGCGCCTGGTCAACACCTTCGGGACGACGGTCGCGGCCGTCGAGCGGCAGACCGCGAACCAGGCTGCGCTCGCCGGGGCGGTCAACGACGCCTGGGAGCAGCAGGCCGGTGTCAACCTGGACGAGGAGACGGTCAACATGGTGATGGCGCAGCGCGCCTACGAGGCGTCGGCCCGCGTGATGACGGTGATCGACGAGGTGCTCGACACGCTGATCAACCGCACCGGCCTGGTCGGGAGGTGAGCGGGATGAGCATCGGGCGCGTCACCCAGCGGATGCTGACGGACAACTCGCTGACCTCGCTGCAGAACGGGCTCGCCCGGTTGGCGAAGGTGCAGGAGCAGCTCTCCACCGGCCGGGTGCTCAACCGGCCCTCGGACAACCCGACCGACACCACCTCGGCGATGCGGATCCGCTCCTCCTACGCCGACCAGGAGCAGTACGTCCGCAACGCGGACGACGGCCTCGGCTGGCTCGGCCAGGTGGACAGCGCCCTGGGCACCGCCACCGACCTGGTCCGCAAGGCCCGCGACCTGGCGCTCCAGGGCGCCAACGCGGGTGCGATGGGGCAGGCCGCACGCGACGCCATCGCCACCGACGTCGACCAGATCAAGGCGAGCCTGCTGGCCACGGGCAACACCACCTACCTCGAGCGGCCCGTCTTCGGAGGGGTGACGAGCGGGCGTCAGGCGTTCGACCCGACCACCCAGACTTACATCGGCGTCGCCGCGCCGGTCTCTCGACGCGTGGCCGACGGGGTCAGCGTCCGGGTCGACGTCGACGGCGAGGCCGTCTTCGGCAGCGGTGCGTCGTCGGTGTTCGCCGAGCTCGACGCGCTCTCGACCGCGCTGCGCGGCAACGACTCCGCCGCACTGAGCGCGTCGATCGACACGCTCAACACCCGGATGAACACGATCACCTCGGCGCGCACCGACGCCGGCGCGCGCTACCAGCGCGTGGAGCAGGCCGCGCAGGCCGCCGAGAGCGCCAGGGTCTCGCTCAGCGCCTCGCTCTCCACCCTGGAGAACACCGATCTCGCCAAGGCCAGCGTCGAGCTCTCGCTGCAGGAGGTCGCCTACCAGGCGTCGCTGGCGGCCACGTCGCGCGTGCTGCAGCCGAGCCTCCTGGACTTCCTGCGATGATCGGCTCCGGCGTCGAGACCCCCACCGCCGTCCGGCCCGTCGAGAGCCCCGTCAGGAGAGCCATGCAGGACATCCCGGTCATCGAGCTGGTGCACCCCATGCCCGGCTTCCCCGACGAGCGCCGCTTCGCGCTCGTGCAGCTCGATGACGAGGGCACGTTGTGCTCCTTCCGGTCGCTGCACCACGACGACCTGCAGTTCGTCGTGGTGCCGCCGATGCCGTTCTTCCCCGACTACGCCCCCGAGGTCGGCGACGACGTGGTCGCCGACCTGGGCATCGAGTCGGCCGAGGACGTGCTCGTGCTGCTCGTCGTCCACGCCGGGGACAGCCTCGCCGAGACGACGGTCAACCTGCGCGCGCCGTTGCTGGTCAACACCGTCAACCGGCGGGCCAGCCAGGTCATCCTCGACGACCCGCAGCTGCCCATCGCAGCACCCCTGGTCGCCTGATCGTGGGCTACCCCGCTCGCGGTAGCGTGGCGCCATGCTGGTCCTGAGCCGCCGCGTCGGCGAGAGCATCGTCATCGGCGACCCCGACGAGTCCGGCAGCGCCGTCACCGTCACCGTCCTCGAGGTCCGCGGCGACGTCGTGCGCGTCGGCATCGACGCGCCTCGCTCCGTCGCGGTGCACCGGGCCGAGCTGCTCGCCGAGCTCGCCGGCGCCAACCGCGAGGCGGCATCGCCCAGCTCCGAGGCCGTCGCGTCGCTCTCGCAGGCGCTGCGGCGTCGCTGACGCTCAGCCACGCAGGCCCACCGCCCGGGGCGACCCGGCAGCACCTTCGCCTATCTCCCTCAGACACCCTCTCGCGCGGCCGATGGGTCGCTCGTCAAAGGAGGGTCATGGACGACGACGCAGAGATCGTGGCGGAGTTCCTCGTGGAGAGCCACGAGAACCTCGACCAGCTGGACCGCGACCTGGTGGAGCTCGAAGCCCACCCGGGCTCGCGGGAGCTGCTCTCGAGCATTTTCCGCACGATCCACACGATCAAGGGGACCAGCGGGTTCCTGGCCTTCGGGCGCCTGGAGTCGCTGACCCACGTCGGCGAGACGCTGCTGTCGCGTCTGCGCGACGGCGAGCAGGCGATGACCGGACCGGTCACCGAGGCGCTGCTGCGCATGGTCGACACGACCCGGGCGCTGCTCGACGTGATCGAGCGCACCGGCCGCGACCAGGACCCGTCGGTGGACGTGGCCCCGGTGGTCGCGGAGATCGAGTCGCTGCTGGCGGGGGAGGAGCAACCCGCCGCCGTGCCGGTCGGGCACGCGGTGCCCGTCGGGCACGCCGCCGCGGCGGACCCCGGCCTGCTGGCAGCCGGGCTGCCCGCCGCCGACCCGGAGCCCACCGCCCCAGTCCCCGCCACCGGGACCGAGCTCGACGAGCTCGACGAGCTGAGCGAGGAGCTCGCGCTCGAGCTCACTCCCGAGGTGAGCGCCGAGCAGGGTCCGGGGACGGCTCCCGAGGACCACCCCATCGCGCTGGAGGAGGCGCCCACGCTGCTCCCCTCCAGCCTGAAGGGCTTGCTCGCTCCGGCCGACGAGGACCCGGTCGAGGGCGCCGCGGAGCCTGGCGAGCGGCGTACCGTCGTCGAGGCCTCCGTCCGCGTCGACGTCGACCTGCTGGACAACCTGGTGCAGCTGGTCGGCGAGCTGGTGCTCACCCGCAACCAGATCCTGCAGCGCACCGAGGGCGGTGACGACATCGAGCTCGTCCGCGCCAGCCAGCGGCTCGACCTGGTCGCCAGCGAGCTGCAGGAGTCGGTCATGAAGACCCGCATGCAGCCGATCGGGCAGGTCTGGTCGAAGATGCCGCGGGTCGTGCGCGACCTGGCCCACCAGCTCGGTCGTGAGGTCGAGCTCGCCATGGAGGGACACGACACCGAGCTCGACCGCAGCCTGCTCGAGGCGCTCAAGGGTCCGTTGACCCACCTGGTCCGCAACTCCATGGACCACGGCATCGAGCCGCCCTGGGAGCGGGTCGCGGCTGGGAAGCCCGCCAAGGGCACCCTGCTGCTGCGCGCCTACCACGAGTCCGGCCAGGTGGTCGTCGAGATCACCGACGACGGCAAGGGCATCGACCCGGACAAGATCGCCGCCGTGGCCGTGCAGCGCGGTGTCGTCACCGCCGAGCAGCTCGCCCGGATGGACAACCGCGACATCCTGGGCCTGATCTTCAGGCCGGGCTTCAGCACCGCCGAGCAGGTCAGCAACATCTCCGGTCGGGGCGTCGGGATGGACGTCGTGCGCACCAACATCGAGCGCATCGGCGGGAGCGTCGACGTCACCAGCGAGGTCGGTCGCGGCACCACGACCAGGGTGCGCATCCCGCTGACCCTGGCCATCATCCCCGCCCTGGTGGTCGGGGAGGGCACCGAGCGCTACGCCATCCCGCAGGCCAACCTGGTCGAGCTGGTCCGCCTGGAGGGCGCTGACCTCGAGCGGAACGTCGAGCGGCTCGCCGGCGCCCCCGCGCTCAGGCTGCGCGGCAAGCTGCTGCCACTGGTCTCCCTCGCCGAGGCGCTGGGCACCGACAAGATCGACGACGACGCCCTCACCGTGGTCGTGCTGCAGTCCGACGACCTGCGCTTCGGGCTGTGCGTCAGCGAGGTGCACGACACCCAGGAGATCGTCGTCAAGCCGATCGGGCGGCAGCTGAAGAACCTCACCATGTACGCCGGCGCCACCATCATGGGTGATGGCCGGGTGGCCCTCATCATCGATGTTCCCGGCATGGCCCACGCCCAGGGGGTGACGGCCAGCCAGACCGAGTCGGCGGAGTCGCACACCGACGGCGACGGCGGCAACACCACCGCACTGCTCGTCATGGAGGTCGCCGGCGGTCGCCGCGCGGCGCTCCCACTGGCCGCGGTGGCCCGGCTCGAGGAGTTCGCGGCCGAGCGGATCGAGCGGTCCGGCTCCGCGGAGGTCGCGCAGTACCGCGACGGGATCCTCCCGCTGGTGCGCCTCGCCTCGGTCATCGGGCTGCCCGACACCGGCGCGAGGACCGATCACGTCTCCGTCGTCGTGCACGAGTTCGGCGAGGGCGAGGAGCAACAGGCCATCGGCATCATCATCGACCGGGTGCTCGACGTGGTTGACGCCACGGTGATCCACTCCGAGGTCGGCAGTCGGATCGGCGTGACCGGTTCCGCGGTCGTCCAGGACCACGTGACCGAGCTGGTCGACATCGAAGCCGTGGTCGCACGGTCGGGAGTGGGCGCATGAGCACGCAGACGGCAACCCAGTACTGCACGTTCTGGGTCGACGACCTCTACTTCGGGGTGAACGTCGACGAGGTGCAGGAGGTTCTCCTCCAGCAGCCGATGACCCCGGTGCCGCGCGCGTCCGGGGCGGTCCGCGGGCTGATCAACCTCCGCGGCCAGATCGTCACCGCTCTCGACCTGCGCTTCCGGCTCGGTCTGCCGCCGCGCGCGGAGGTCGACGGTGAGGCCGGCGGAGCGATGAACGTGATCGTCCGCAGCCGGGGCGAGGTGGTCAGCCTCCTCGTCGACGACATCGGCGACGTGATCGACACCGGTGACCACGGTGGCCCGGGCCTGGTGCCCGCACCGTCGACCATGCCTCTCGCCGTCCAGCAGGTCGTGTCGGGCGTCCGGCAGCTGTCCGACTCGATCCTGCTGGTCCTCGATGCCGACCGTGCCGTGGACGAGGCGAGCAAGCCTTCCGGCGAGAACGCGTGACGGCTGCGCCCGCCCCCTCCTGAGGGGGTCGGGCGTCTCGCCACGCCGTTCGCCACGGCCCTCCACCACGCCGGCCGTCGTCATCCCAGCGGATGGCGACGGCCTCGGCGTTTCGCGGGCCGTGCCGTCCTGCCGCACCTGCGCGCCGAGGTCTCTACTGCGCCGACGTCATCGGCGTCTCCGGCTCGGCCCGTCGCGTCCCCGTGTGCAGCCGGTGCCGCGCGCACCGGGTGAGCCGCGGCGACGACCACGGCACCTGCCTCGCTCGATCCGCCCACCTCTGTCCACCACACCGTCGGCCCAACGGGTGGCCTCGGCGCTCGGCGGAGCACCCAGCGGCCGAGGGCGACGCACGGAGGTGGCCTCCGGGTCGACGCCGCCGTCGCCGCGTGCGGCGCCACCGGACGGCGGACGACTGGCCCTGACCCTGCGGGTGGCGCACCCGCGGCCGCGTGCGGCGGCCACGTCGGACCCGACGTGGCGTCCGGATGAGCTGGGAGGGCCACCGGGCGGAGGATCGAGGGCGCGACACGCGGGAGCCGCCCGGCGTGTCGCGGGTAGTCGCACCCGTCGGTGGCCTCGAGCATCGGCTCCGCCCCGGACGCGGCACCTCTGCCCGGAGCACCGACGCGCTGACGCGGCATGTCCGCCGGGGAGGGCCGGCGTTCGTACGAACCGGTGGTGCAGGCCCGTGCGCTGGGCCCTGCTCGACTCGGCACGCACAAAGACCTCCGGGAGGCGGAGACCGTGGTCTCCACCTCCCGGAGGTGCGCCTCTGGTCGGGCCGGCGAGGACTCCGCCGGCCGGTCCTAGGCCTTGAAGGTGCTCACGGCGCTGCGCAGCGAGCCCGCCAGGCCGGCCAGCTCGGCGACGGCCTCCTGCGACTGGGTCAGGGCCTGCGTGGTGAACTCCGCGGCGGAGG
>JAPSKJ010000100.1 GCA_031177735.1 Nocardioides sp. | reverse complement strand
AGCCGCTCGGCCTCCCGCAGGAACGCGGCGGTGTCGCGCACCGACCGGGTGAGCACGCCGTCGGCGACGATGCGCACGGGCATGCGCCGGTGCAGCGGGTCGAGCGGGAGTCGGCCGCGGGTGGGCTTGAGCCCGACCAGGCCGTTGACGCTCGCCGGGATGCGGATCGAGCCGCCGCCGTCGTTGCCGTGCGCCAGCGGGACCGCCCCGGCGGCGACGAGCGCACCCGCGCCCGAGGAGCTGGCGCCGGCGATCCGCTCGGTGTCCCAGGGGCAGCGGACGGCTCCCTGACGCGGGTGCTCCGCGGCCGCGGAGAAGCCGTACTCGCTCAGGCGGGTCTTGCCCAGCCACACCAGCCCGGAGCGCTTGAACAGCCGGGCGACCTCACCGTCGCGCTTGGCGATCGCCGCACGGAAGGCGTCGGTGCCGTGCTGGGTGGCCAGGCCGGCCACGTCGACGTTGTCCTTGATCAGGGTCGGGACGCCGGCGAAGTAGCCGCTCACCGACTGCTGCGCGGCGACCCGGGCCCGGTCGTAGGCCCGCACCGCCATCGCGTTGAGCTCGCCGTCGACCTTCTCCACCCGGGCGATCGCCGCCTCGACCAGCTCGGTGGCGGACACCTCGCCCCGCTCGAGCCGTTGGACCAGACCCACGGCGTCGTCGGTGCCGAGGGCGTCGTCGGTGAAGGCGTGCACACGCGTCATGCGGTGAAGATAGCCAGCCCGGTGCGGGCCGAAGCGGGATATGTTCGCGCAAAGCCCCGGAGGGCGACCCCGGAAGGAAAGAGGCGGACATGCGGATCGGCGTCCCGAAGGAAGTCAAGAACCACGAGTACCGCGTGGCCATCACCCCGATCGGCGTGCACGAGCTGGTCAGCCACGGGCACGAGGTCTTCGTGCAGGCCGGCGCCGGCGAGGGGTCGCAGATCCCGGACGAGGAGTACGCCGCCGCCGGCGCCACCCTGCTGCCGGACGCCGACGAGACGTGGGCCGCCGCCGACATGGTGCTCAAGGTCAAGGAGCCGGTCGCGGAGGAGTACCACCGCCTGCGGGAGGACCTGACCCTCTTCACCTACCTGCACCTGGCCGCCGACAAGCCGCTCACCGAGCAGCTGCTGGCCAGCAAGGTCACCGCGATCGCCTACGAGACCGTCCAGCTGCCCGGCGGCGCGCTCCCGCTGCTCTACCCGATGTCGGAGGTGGCCGGCTGCCTGGCACCCCAGGTCGGCGCGCACGCGCTGATGAAGGCGCAGGGCGGCCGCGGCGTGCTCCTCGGCGGGGTCGGCGGCGTGGCCAACGCGAAGGTCGTCATCATCGGCGCCGGCGTCTCCGGGCAGAACGCCGCGAACATCGCGCTCGGGATGGGCGCCGACGTCACCCTGCTCGACACGGACCTGGACAAGCTGCGGATGTCGTTCTGGCGCTACCACAACCGGGTGCACGGGCTGGCCTCGTCACGGCTCGCGATCGAGGAGCAGGTCAAGTCGGCCGACATGGTGATCGGCGCGGTGCTGATCCCCGGCGCCGCGGCACCGAAGCTGGTCTCCAACGCGCTCGTCGCGCAGATGAAGCCCGGCTCGGTGCTCGTCGACATCGCGATCGACCAGGGCGGGTGCTTCGAGGACTCCCGGCCGACCACCCACGCCGACCCGACCTTCCAGGTGCACGGCTCGACCTTCTACTGCGTCGCCAACATGCCGGGTGCGGTGCCCAACACCTCGACCTACGCCCTGACCAACGCCACCCTGCCCTACGTCGTCGCGCTGGCCGACAAGGGCTGGCGGCAGGCGATGGCCGACGACCGGCCGCTCGCGCTCGGCCTGAACACCCATGCGGGGGCACTGACCAACGGACCGGTCGGCGCGGCGGTCGGCATCGAGGTGGTCGACCTGGACGAGGTGCTCGCCTGAGCGGCGCCGACGGGCTTCCGGGCGCGGCGGTCGGTCAGGCGAAGAGCCGGGCGTCGATCGCGGCCGGACTGAGCACGTGGTCGATGGCCAGCGCGGCGCAGCCGACCAGGCCGGCGGAGTCGCCGTGCGTGGCGGGCAGGAAGCGCAGGTCGCGCGTCGCGCGGGCGGTGGAGCGCGCGTAGACGGTCTCGCGCACCCCGGCGGTGTAGAGGTCGAAGGCCTGCCCCATGTCGCCGCCGATCACCACGGCCTCGGGGTTGAGCAGGTTGATCGCGACCGCGAGCACCTCGCCGAGGTGGCGCCCCGAGTCGCGCAGCAGCTTGCGGGCCACCGCGTCACCGGTCAGCGCGGAGGCGACCAGGTCGCGGACGTGTCCGGTCTCGACGCCGGAGTCGTTGAGCTGGTTGACCAGGGCCCACCCGCCCGCGATGGTCTCCAGGCAGCCGGTCGCCCCGCAGCGACAGGGCAGGTCGTCGGCGGAGTCGACGCGGGTGTGACCGATCTCGCCGGCTGCGCCACCGCTGCCGTGCACGATCCGGCCCTCGCTGATCACGCCCATCCCGAGGCCGGTGGAGGCCTTGACCACCAGCGCGTCGCGCAGCGGCTCGGCGGCACCGAAGAGCTCGGAGCGGGCGAGCACGTCGGCGTCGTTGGCGAGGAAGAGCGGGGCGTCGGTGAACTCACGGAAGTACGCCGTCAGCTCGACGCCGTCCCAGCCGCCCATCACCGGGGAGTCGATGCTCACCCGGCGCTCGGGGTCGACCACACCGGGCAGGCTCATGCCGATGCCCAGCACCGGCGGCTCGATCCCCTCCAGCATCTTGCACAGCCGCTCGACCAGCTGCGGCATCAGCTCGTCGGCGTGCACCCCGACCGCGTGGTCGCGGGTGTCGCCGGCGAGCTCGCGCCCCTCCAGGTCGAAGACCGCGAGCTGGCTGCGGCTTCGCCCGACCGCGACGGCCAGCATCACGCCGGCGTCGTGGTTGAAGACCAACGCGCCCGGCGGGCGGCCGCCGGTGGAGGTGAGCTCCTCGCCGAGCACGAGCAGGCCGGCGTCGACGAGCGCACCCACCCGCGCGACGACGGCGGTGCGGGACAGGCCGGTCAGCCGTTGGAGCTCTGAGCGCGTGGTCGCACGACCGGTGCGCACCAGCTCGAGCAGCCCGCCGGCGGTCGACATGTCAGGCATACGGACGATCCTAGCCCGGCTTTTGTTCTCCGAATGCATAAGATTCGCTTGTAACGATCCAAAGTCCATGCCACCGTTGAGACATGCCCCCTGCCGACATGGCTCTCCCGGACCACTGTGACTTCGTCGTCTTCGGCGGCACCGGTGACCTTTCGATGCGCAAGCTCCTGCCCGCGCTCTACCACTGCGCGCTCGAGGACCGCCTGCCCGCCGACACCCGGATCATCGGCATCTCCCGCGCGGACCTCGACGACGCCGGCTTCCGCGCCGAGGTACGCCGCAGCATCGCCACCCACGTGCCCGCGGACCGCCAGGACGCGAGCGCCGTGGAGCGACTCCTCGAGCGGGTCTTCCACCTGACCCTCGACGTCAACGACCCGGCCGACTGGCACCAGGTGCACGGCCTGCTCAAGGACCGGCCCGCCTTCGAGGAGACCGTCCGCGTCTTCTACATGGCGGTGGCGCCCACGCTGTTCGGCACGATCTCGCAGCGGCTCGCCGAGGGCGGTGTGGCCGACGACCCCGCCCGCGTCGTGCTCGAGAAGCCGATCGGCCACGACCTCGCCTCCGCGCGCGCCATCAACGACGCGGTCGGCGAGGTGTTCGAGGAGCACCAGATCTTCCGGATCGACCACTACCTGGGCAAGGAGAGCGTCCAGAACCTGCTGGTCACCCGGTTCGCCAACACCCTGCTCGAGCCGCTGTGGAACAGCCACTGGATCGACCACGTCCAGATCACCGTCGCCGAGACGGTCGGCGTCGGCACCCGCGGGGGCTACTACGACCACGCTGGCGCGCTGCGCGACATGGTGCAGAACCACCTGCTCCAGCTGCTGTGCCTGGTGGCCATGGAGCCGCCGATCGAGGTGGGCCGCGAGGACGTCCGCGACGAGAAGCTCAAGGTGCTCCAGGCCCTGCGGCCCTGGACCCGCGAGGAGATCGACACCGACATCGTCCGCGGCCGCTACACCGCCGGCATCGTCGACGGTGAGCCGGTGCCGGCCTACCGCGAGGAGGTCGCCAGCGCCGACCGCGAGGAGTCGCTCACCGAGACCTTCGTGGCCCTCAAGACCGAGGTGCAGAACTGGCGGTGGGCCGGCGTGCCGTTCTACCTGCGCACCGGCAAGCGGATGGACCGGCGCTCCTCGGAGATCGTCATCGTCTTCAAGGAGCCCCCGCACGACGTCTTCCCGCACCGCACCGGCGTCACGCAGCCCAACCGGCTGCACATCCAGGTGCAGCCCGACGAGGGCATGCGCCTGCACCTGACCGCCAAGGAGCCCGGCCCCGGCGGTTACCGGATGCGGCCGGTCTCCCTCGACCTCAACTACGCCACCGCCTTCGGCCGGCACAGCCCCGACGCCTACGAGCGGCTGCTCATGGACGTCGTCCGCGGCATCCCGACCCTGTTCATGCGCCGTGACGAGGTCGAGGCGGCCTGGGCCTGGTGCGAGCCGATCCTGCAGCACTGGGCCGAGTCCGGGCTGCCGCCCAAGCGCTACCCCGCCGGCTCCGCCGGCCCCACCACCGCCTTCACGCTGATCGAGCGTGACGGACGGTCCTGGCAGGAAGCAGAGCTCTCGTGAACGCACCCCTCCACCCGATCGTCGACGCCGTCACCCAGCGCCTTGTCGAGCGCAGCGCGCCCACGCGTGCCGCCTACCTCGAGCGGCTGCGCGCCGCCGCCGACCGCGGCCCGGCCCGGGCGCGCCTGGCCTGCGCCAACCTCGCGCACGGCTTCGCGGGCGCCGAGCCCGAGGCCAAGCGGGAGCTGCAGGTCGTCGACCGGCAGGCGGCCAAGCCCAACCTGGCCATCGTCACCAGCTACAACGACATGCTGTCGGCGCACGCGCCCTACGCGACCTACCCGCCGGTGCTCAAGCAGGCCGTGATCCGGGCCGGCGGGATCGCGCAGGTCGCCGGCGGCGTACCCGCCATGTGCGACGGCATCACCCAGGGCCGCGACGGGATGCAGCTCTCGCTGTTCAGCCGCGACGTGATCGCCATGTCGGCCGCGATCGCGCTCAGCCACGACATGTTCGACGGCGCGCTCATGCTCGGCGTGTGCGACAAGATCGTGCCCGGTCTGCTGATCGGCGCACTGTCGTTCGGGCACCTCCCGACCGTCTTCGTGCCCGCCGGCCCGATGACCAGCGGGCTGCCCAACGGCGAGAAGGCGAAGGTGCGCCAGCTCCACGCCGAGGGCAAGGTGGGCCGCGAGGAGCTGCTCGCGGCCGAGGCTGCCTCGTACCACTCCCAGGGGACGTGCACCTTCTACGGCACCGCGAACTCCAACCAGCTGCTGATGGAGGTGCTCGGGCTGCACCTGCCCGGCGCGTCCTTCGCCAACCCCGGCACCTCGATGCGCGAGGCGCTCACCCGCGCCGCGGCCGCCCGGGCGACGGCGATCACCCGCGAGGAGCACCTGCCGATCGGCGAGATCGTCGACGAGCGCGCGATCGTCAACGCCTGCGTCGCGCTGCTGGCCAGCGGCGGCTCCACCAACCACACCCTGCACCTGGTCGCCATCGCCCGCGCCGCGGGCATCGCGCTGACCTGGGACGACCTCTCCGAGCTGTCCACGGCGGTGCCGCTGCTGGCGCGGATCTACCCCAACGGCCAGGCCGATGTGAACCACTTCCACGCCGCCGGCGGCATCGCGTTCCTGGTGCGGACGCTGCTGGCGGCCGGACTGCTCCACGAAGACGTGCTGACCGTGATGGGGCGGGGGCTCTCGCGCTACACCGCGGAGCCACGGTTGGCCGACGGCGGACTCGGTGCCACCGCGACCGAGCCCGGCGTCGTCTGGGAGGACGGGCCGGAGGCGTCGCTCGACACCACCGTGTTGCGCGCCGTCGACGACCCGTTCTCCCCCGACGGCGGTCTGCGCGTGCTCCACGGTGAGCTCGGCACCGCCGTCATCAAGACCTCCGCGGTCAAGCCGGAGCACCAGGTCGTCACCGCGCCAGCGGTCGTCTTCGACGACCAGGCCGACTTCCTGGCCGCCTTCGCCGCCGGCGCGCTGGACGGACGCGACCTCGTGGCGGTGGTGCGCTATCAGGGTCCGGCGGCCAACGGGATGCCGGAGCTGCACAAGCTGACCCCGGCCCTCGGGGTGCTGCAGGACCGTGGTCACGCCGTCGCCATCGTCACCGACGGGCGCATGTCCGGCGCGTCGGGCAAGGTGCCGGCGGCCATCCACGTGACGCCGGAGGCCGCGCTGGGCGGGCCGCTCGCCCGGGTGCGCGACGGTGACGTCATCACCGTCGACGCCGTCACCGGGCGGCTGAGCCTGCACGTGCCGGCCGAGGAGCTCGAGGCACGACCCTCGACCGGGCGGGCCCCGATCGGCGCCGAGTGGGCCGGCACGGGCCGCGAGCTGTTCTCCGCATTCCGGGCGGCGGTCGGCTCCGCCGACACTGGTGCGAGCATCTTCTCGATGGTCCCCGCCTCGTCCCAGGAGTCGTCCCTTGTCTGAGTCCCTGCTCGACCGCGTCCCGGTCGTGCCCGTCGTCGTCGTCGACAGTCTCGAGCAGGCCGTGCCGGTCGCTCGGGCGCTGGTCGACGGTGGCCTGCCGGTCATCGAGCTCACCCTGCGCACGCCGGTCGCGCTCGACGCGATCCGCGCGATCGCGGCGGAGGTGCCGGAGATCCTGGTCGGCGCCGGCACCGTGACGAGCCCCGACCTGGCCGAGCAGGCCGCGAAGGCCGGAGCGCAGTTCCTCGTCTCACCGGGCGCGACGCCGACCCTGCTGGGGGCGATGCGCGAGACCGGGCTGCCCTTCCTGCCGGGCACCGCCACGGTGTCCGAGGTGCTGGCGGTGCTGGAGACCGGGCAGACGGAGATGAAGTTCTTCCCCGCGGAGGCGTCCGGCGGTGTCGCCTACCTGAGCTCGCTGACCACGGTGACCCCGGCAGCCCGCTTCTGCCCCACCGGCGGCATCCGACTGGCGAGCGCGCCGACGTACCTCGCGCTGGCGAACGTCGGCTGCGTCGGCGGCACCTGGATCACTCCCGCCTCCGCCCTCGCGGAGGGCGCCTGGGGCGAGGTCACCCGCCTCGCGGCCGAGGCCGCCACCCTGCGCGACTGACCGGCTGTCGTCCCGCCGGTGGCGGGACGGCAGCCGGTGTCGGTCGGCACGGTGTCCTGCTCAGGCGGTCCGCCGGGCGACGATCTGACCCAGGCCGCCGTAGCCCAGGCACAGGTGGAGCGCCGAGACGACGGTGGCCGCGGTTGCGCCGGCCAGGACCAGCGTCGGCATGACGACGAGGAACCAGCTCTCCGCGACCATCGGCCAGAAGCGGGCGAGCCCGTGCCAGCGCCCGGCGATCGCGATCCGGACGCCGATCAGCAGCA
>JAPSKJ010000099.1 GCA_031177735.1 Nocardioides sp. | reverse complement strand
TCGCCGGCGTCGCCGTTGACCTGGTCGTCCCCGAGGCCGCCGTACGCCGTGTCGGTGTCGTCGCCACCGTGGATCCGGTCACCCCGACCCGCGGACGCGGCCGACCCGTCGAGATCGACCGGCAGCGCCGGCGCGTCGACGGTGCCGACCGTGCCGTTGTCGCCGATCAGCCGGTCCGCACCGGTGTCTCCGTAGAGGTCGTCACCGCGCTCCGGTGCCTCGGCGTGGCCGCGGTCGTCACGGCCGGGCGCACGGGTGCCGCCGTAGACCGTGTCGTCGTCGGCACCGCCGCTGATCCAGTCACTGCCGTCGTTGCCCTCGAGCACGTCGGCGTCGGCCTGGCCGTAGAGGGTGTCGCCGCCGGAGTTGCCGAAGACCTCGTCCGCGTCGTCCTCGCCGTAGCCCCGGTCCGCGCCGCTGCCGCCCCAGATGCGGTCGTCGTGGGCGCCGCCGAAGAGCACGTCGCTGCCTTCCTGGCCGCAGACGAGGTCGTGCCCGCCGTAGGTGATCGCCCGGTCGGAGCCGCCGCCGGCCGAGACGGTGTCGACGCCGGCGCCACCGAGCACGAGGTCGTTGCCGTCGCCGCTCGCGGCAGAGGTGCCCTCCGGCACCGAGTCGGAGGTCACCGGTGCGCCCGGACGACAGGTCTCGTCGTCGGTCTCGCCGACCACACCGGCGTTGCGAAGGGTGTCGCCGAACAGCGACGCCGGGCCGTCACCGCCGAGCAGGTGGTCGTTGCCGAGGCCGCCCACCAGAGTCTTGCTGCTCGGGGAGGTGCCGGTCGGCAGGGGAAGCTTCTCCACGGAGCGGGACGCCCCGAAGGAGACGCCCTCGATCACGTCGGCCGGCCCGAGCCCGCCGACCTTGGCCGGCTCAGCGATCAGGTAGTCGTCACCCGGGCCGCCGAAGGCCTGGTCGGTGCCGTAGCCACCGACCAGGGCGTCGGGTCCGCCGCCGCCCACCAGTCTGGCCTGCTCGTCGGTCCGCGAGGAGCTGCTCACGACGTCCTCGGCCTGGCTGCCCCACACCTTGTCGTCGCCGGTGCCGGTCTCGACGACGTTGTGGTCGCCGGAGTCGGCCGGGCCGGCCTCGTCGACCCCGAACTGCTCCTCGGCGGCGGTGAAGATCCGGTCGTCACCGGAGCCACCGGTGATCAGGTCGACACCGTTGCCGCCGACCAGGGTGTTGTCGCCGGCGCTGTCGCTGCCGTCGGGCGCATCGGCTGCCACACCGATCTTGTCGTCGCCGTCGTTGCCGAGCACCCGGTTCTCGCCGAGACCGACGCCGATGGTGTCGGCGCCCGAACCGGTCCCGGTGCCGGCGGTCGGGTCGCCGAGGTCGGTCCAGTCCGGGACGCTCACAGTCGCCTGGCCGCCGCCGTCGGCCTCGCTGTGCGTGACCGTCACCGAGACGGGCGAGTGGGTGATCGCGTTGTCGCCGGCGACGTGGTTGTCGCCGTGACCGGTGCTGACGTGGTCGTCGCCGCTGCCGCCGGCGATCCAGGCGAACGACGCGTTCCCGCCTGTGTCGGCGGTGACGATGCGGTCCTTGCCGGCTCCGCCGTCGACATAGGAGCGTCCGGTGCCGGTCTGGATCTTGTCGTCGGCGGAGCCACCGAAGACGATGGCGTCCTTGTCGAAGGCCGCCAGGTCGGGGCCGGCCGCCTCCGCGAGCGGTCGCTCGCCCTGCTTCTTGCCGTCGCCGACCATCGTCACGGTCATCGGCTTGTCGTAGCCGGAGCCGTCGACGACCACCCGCTTCAGGGAGGGGTTGAGGTAGTCGCGGTGCTCGCCCATCATGTCGACCGCGAAGCCGTCGAAGGCCGGGTCGACGCCGGTCGGGTCGGTCTCGGTCTGCGCGAAGTGCAGCGCGGTGATCTTGACGACGTCACCGTCGTAGTCGGTGCCCTCGTTGCCCCACGTCTCGCCGCGGTTCTCCGTCTTGCCGTGGTCGCCGGCGTAGACCACGAGCGTCTCGCCGTCCCCGCTGACGCCACCCAGCTTCGGGGGCGGCGAGGAGCAGTCGGGCTGCGCGGTGAAGTCGAGCAGGGTGACGTCGGCCAGGGTGAAGTCGAAGGACACCGAGAACGGTGAGAACCCGAGCGTGATGTAGACCCGCAGGAACAGCGAGAGCCGTCCGGTGGTCGTGAACAGGCAGACGGGATTGTTGATCGCGGCCTGCAGGAACTCGCTGACCCGGAACTTGCCGTCGTCGTCGGGGTCGTTCCAGTGGAAGCCGACCGTCAGGCCCAGGCCTCCCTCGATGCCCACCGTGATGACCAGCGCCGTGACCGCGGCTCCGGCGGCGATCTCGCCGTCGAGCCGGACCACCGGCACCGGCGTGCCGTTCTCGTCGACCGTCTTGAAGTACAGCCCGTCGAGCAGCTTGATCGCCTCCACGGACGTGCCGGTCTGGGCGGCCTCGACCGCGTGGCGGATCCCCGCGGTGTCCAGCCCCGCCATGATCCGGAGCGTGACCGATGCCGAGCCCGACAGCGTCACCATGACCGGCGGTGGCGCGTAGACCGGTCCGAACGACTGGCGCCAGCTGAAGCCGAGCGTCAACGGACCGCTGTCGAAGGCGACCAGCTCGACGTCGTCACCCATCAGCAGCGCGAAGGCCGAGCCAGGGTTGTCGAGGATCGGGAAGCTGAAGCCGGCTTTGTCAGCGTCGCCCTCGCCGCCGCCCGTCCCGAAGACAGGCTTGCCGACCGCGGCCGGGTTGGTGTTCTTGCTGTTGAGGTCCGCCTTGATCTGGTCCTGGGTGCGGACGTGCGTCTCCGGCACGTTCCAGTTGATGAGCGAGGCTCCCGAGGACGGCGTCGAGCTCGTCTCGAGCGCCTTCTCGCCCATGACCTGGAAGTCACCCAGCGGGATGTAGCAGTCGGTGCTCGAGTCGCACGCCGGCAGTCGGTTGATGAACTCGACGACGGACTTGATGGTGTCGACGAACGTCAGCTTCGGTCCGCCGGCGAGGGTGTTGAACGTCATCGCCAGGCTGACCAGCGTGACGTCCGATCCGCCGGCCATCCTGCTGAGGTCGGACAGCACCGGGATGGGCGCGTAGAGCGTGTCCATCACGGGCTGGATGGGACCGGTGACGCGCTTGATCTCCTTGACGATGGGCCCGAGAAGGCCGGTGAAGAACTCGCCGGCGTTGATGCCGACGTCCTTGAAGGCGATGGTCGGGGCGCCGAAGCTCTCCGGCGCGTTGTAGTCGAAGGTCCAGTCGAGCTGGAAGTTCGCCCGCACGCCCGGCATGGCGGAGTCGACGTCCGCGACGAGGTTCCAGTCGATGTGGAAACCGCCCTTGAGGGAGATCCCGAACAGGTCACCGATGTCGCGGCCGGTGAGGTCGGCGAAGGTGAGGATCTTGTCGTCGTCGCCGCCACAGACCGCCTCCCCGCCCTTCCAGCAGCTCGGGTCGTCGGGGTCGGAAAGCAGGTCGACCTGAAACGCCCCGGCGAAGAGCTCCTTGGTCGGGTCGTGACCGGGGCCGGTCGCCTTGTCGATGCTGATCTGGAGGAACGCCAGCTCGGCGCGCATCGCGGCCGGCAGGTCGAACCCGAGGCCGACCTGGAGCTCGGGGCGCGCCTCGTCGTCCTTCCCCCAGGCGTCGTGGGTGTTGACGAAGAAGCCGTGCTGCTTGCTCAGCCCCACCTTGAAGTGCAGGGAGTAGCCGAGCTTGAACTGCATGTTCCTGCTGGCCGGGTCGTCCGTGGGCCCCGCCTTGAGCGCGAGGCCGGGGATGCCGATGTCGAGCGGGACCCCCTCGTCCTCGCCGGCGCCGATGCACGGGCTGCTCTCGGAGCTCGTGCAGCCGTGGACGGGGTCGACCTGGCCCTGTGCGGCGGTGAACTCCAGCGTCACGCCGTCGACGTGCTCGGGCGCGCACTCCACCAGCTGGGGCGCCTTGTCGACCGGGGTGTAGGGCGCCGCGCCGGCGCCGTCCTGGTTCTTGTCGACGTAGGTCTGCGTGCCTTCGGCCGTCTCGGGAAGAGTCGCGAGCAGCGTGAACTCGGCCTCGCCGGGGGCCTTGCGCAGGATCTTGTAGCCGTCGGCCCCGGTGACGCTCTCCCAGCTGAGCGTGTTGTAGTCGTCCTCGTCGAGCGCCGCCGCACCCGTCGCCGTCTCGCCGATGGGGGAGGGCAACGTGTCGCCACCGGGTCCGGAGCCGTCGCCCTGGTAGGCGACCACCCTGTACTGCCAGGTGGCCGAACCGGCTGCGGTGGTCGTCGGTGTGACGGCGGGCTGCGCGGTCGGGTCGAGGGTCGCGGTGCAGGCCAGCCCGACGGAGAAGTCGCCGACCGTCATGCCGGCCTCCTGGAGCGCCGTGTCGAGCTCCTCGTTGATGAAGTCGGTGACCTCCCTGGGGTTCAGCGGGCGTCCGCCGCCGGGCAGCTTGCTGAAGACGGAGTCCTGCAGGGTGCTGCGCAGGTCACCGATGAAGTCGGCGCCCTGCTGGAGGTCCTCGCCGATCAGCGGAAGCTTGCCCTCGAAGGCGGCCAGGCGGAACGCCTGCTCCACCATGGTCAGGTAGCCGTCGAAGCCCGTGCCGAGGTTGTTGAAGTCGAGCACGGCGTTGAGCAGGCGGTCGGGGAGGTCCGCCGGGATGTCGAGCTCGGTCTTGGCCTGGTCGGGCGCCGGCAGGGGGTCGGTGGGGCTGATGTCCGCGAGGTCTGCGGGGTCCTGGCTGTCCGGCACCCGGAGGGCGATGGCGCCGGCCTCGGTCCACGTGCCCGCACTGCCGGGGGCGTTGACGTAGACCGGGAGCCGGCCGCACACCATCAACGGGGTCTGCAGGTCCTCCCCGCACTCCACAGGCTCGTTCGCCGCGTTGAAGGTCGCCTTCACGCCGCCGACGAAGTCGCTGAACGACACGGGCTTGTCCGCGGTCGGGCTCTCCTTCGCGAGCTCCAGGCTCAGGTCGGCCGCGGCCTTCGCCTGGGTCTCCGGAGCGCCGCCGGGCTGGCCGAGCGCCAGCGAGAGCGGGCCGATCACGCCTTGGACGTTGCCGGTGAAGGAGGCTCCGGCGTGCACGCTGATCGAGGAGTCCTCGAGGACCTTCAGCGAGGCGGCGCTGTTCGGTCCGTCGCCGGGCGCGAGCGGGACGACCAGGCCGACGTCGACCTTGCCGGAGACGTCGACCTCGACGTTGCCCGAGGCCTGCGCACCCGCGAACGTGCGGTCGCTGCCAGCGATCTCGCCCAGGTCGAAGCGCACCGGCGCGGCGGTGCGGTAGCCGCGGTCCCAGTCGAGCTCGAGGACCAGGCTCGGCGTGCCGGCGTCGTCGAGGTAGCGGAAGCCGACCGTCTGGTTGCCGAGCTTCTCGTCGAGCAGCTCGACCAGGTCCTGGATGCTGTCCGGCGGGCTGGCCAGCAGCGTGTCGACCGCGTCGTCGAGCGGCGAGCGGAACATGTAGGCGGTGCCGTCGGCCGGCTCCTGGCCCCAGGGCGCGGTGAGCTCGAGGGTGTGGCCGCCGGTGCTGGGCTGCACGGCCTTGACGATGGCGACCTGGGTGCCGACCACGACCGCTCGGCCGGCGTACTCGGGCCCGAAGGTCACGCTGGAGTCGGTGAGCGTGGTGCTGCCGTAGTCGACGGTGTCACCCTGGTTGGACTGGTCGCTGCGCAGCAGGTCGCGCAGCGAGCGGCCCACGCCCGGGATCTCCTGGTCGAAGACGCCGCCGCCGGCGTCCGGCTGCGCCTCGGCGAGCTGCTTGGACAGGGTCTGCAGGGTCTTGATGACGAGCTTGAACAGCGCCTTCGGGTCCTCGGCGTCGAAGTCGAGCGCGAAGATCTCGTCGAGGTCGCTGGTGTCGACCTGCGGGCCGTCGGCACCGGAGATCTGGGTGAGGTCGTTCCAGGTGAGCCCCAGCGACGCGCTGGCACCCCCGGGCAGGAAGTCCGCCGCCTCGGGCACCGAGACGGTGAGGTTGCCCGCGGCGCGCACGTTGACGTCGACGTCGAGGAGATCAGCCGCGCCGCTGGCGCCGTCCGCAGGCTTGACGAGGCCGGTGAAGAGCTCGCTGACTCGGATGTCGTGCTGGGCGTCGCCGGCCTCGTTGAGCCCGATGCTGAACATGTGGCCGGTCGCGGTGCCGCCGCAGCTCGCGTTCTGGCTGCTGTTGCAGACCTTGAGGTCGCCCTGCAACCGCACCTTGAAGAAGCCTGCGTTGGCGGTGAGGTCGACCTGGGTCTCGATCGGGAAGTCAGCGGTGAGCAGCGGCCTTCCGGTGCGCAGCATCAGGCGGTCGGTGTTCAGCGGCAGCGAGTCGACCCGGGTCGAGAAGGGCCCGTCCTCACGCGTGAAGGGGCACGCCTGGGTGTTGCCCTCGAAGCCCACGCAGTCCGCGCCGGTGCGCGGGTCCTGCAGGTCGAGGACGAGGGTCAGCGTGGTGGTGTAGGACGGCGATACCCTCGCGAACGTCTGGTCGGCGTTGGCGTTGACCAGGCCGTGACCCGCCGAGTCCTGGACCGTGTTCGCCAGGGTGACGGCACCGATGTGCGGCTCGGGGCCGACGATGACGAACGGGGTCGTGTCCGACGGCTTGCCACCGATCCAGTTCCCCTGGAGCTCGATCCTGCTCGCGGTGTTGGACTTGATCTCGCCGGCGGAGTTGCCGGCCACGATGCGCATGCCGGCCCACTGGTCCGTGCTCCACGGCGACGTCCCGATGGTGAGCCCATCGTCGCTGTAGGTGGCGCCGCTCCCGCTGGCCTCGACGCTCACCTCGTCGAGCGCGACGGGTTGGGCAGGTGCCTGTTGCGACAGCTCGAGGTCGAAGACCAGCTTGCTCGTCGCGGCGTCCCAGCCGAGGTCGCCGAGCGAGATGCCGGCATGCTGCTCGAGCTTGGTCAGCAGGTCCTGCAGCGAGGAGAACTTCGGCTGGCCCACCCGGGCGGGGTCGTGGTCCGGCGGCACCGGCGCGCCGGGGTCCGGCGTCTGGACGACCCACTCCTTCAGGAAGTCGACCAGCGCGGAGTTCGCCTGCACGGCGTCGGCGATCGTGCCCTTCATGAACGGCAGCTCCAGGTTGCCCAGCAACCCGGTGGCGGGGTCACCGCCGTCGGCGTCGAACTTGGTCCGCTGGATCGCGGTCAGGCTGGTGACCACCTGGGCGAGGCCGTCGGCCAGGTCGCGCAGGCTCATGTTCTGGAACTTCCCGATCACCTCGGCCAGGCCGGGGGCGGAGACGGTCGGCGCTCCGGTCCCGATGTCGTCCCAGTCGACGGTGACGGTGGAGGAGATCGACTCCGGGAGGGTCAGGCCGGCGATGCCGCCTGCTGCCGCACCGAGGTTGAACGTCGCGTGCACCGAGCCCCGCGAGTCAGGGTCGGTGGTCGACCCCTCGGGGTCCAGAGCGACCGTCATCAGCCCGTCGAGCGACCCCTCGGGAGTGAGCTCGCCGTTGCTGCCGAACGCGAGCCGGCCGTCGTTGTCGGGGTCGTTGACCCGCG
>JAPSKJ010000098.1 GCA_031177735.1 Nocardioides sp. | reverse complement strand
CGGCGTGGCCCCCTCTCTGTGAGCGCCGCCGGTGGCCGCTGGCCAAGCCGCGGCACGTACCCTGGATCCGTGTCAGCCGCAGCCTGGTGGAGTCCCCGTCTCTGGGGCGTCCACGCGGTCGGGGCGCTCGCCGTGGGTGTCGCGACGGTGCTCGGGCTCTGGCAGCTCGACGCCTGGCAGGAGCAGCGAGCGATGGAGGCCCGCGACCTGACGTCGGCCACCCCGAAGGTCTTCACCGAGGTGATGGGTCCCGACGACCCGTTCCCCGGCCTCGAGCTGGGGCGCCCCGTCGAGGTAGGGGGCACCTGGGCGCCTCAGGGGACCGTCTTCATCAGCGGCCGCGAGCACGACGGGGTCGACGGCTACTGGGTCGTCACGCCGCTCACCGTCGACGGCGGTGGCGGCGCGGCCGTGCCGGTGGTGCGTGGGTGGGTGACCGACCCCGCGCAGGTCCCCGCAGTGGCCACGGGAGAGGTCGAGCTGGTCGGTTGGCTCCAGCCGCCCGAGGGCACGGGCGCGGTCGACGAGGACCCGAGCGACACCGTGCTCCCGCAGCTGCGGATCGCCGACGTCATCCAGCACGTCGACCAGGACCTGTACGGCGCGTACGTGGTCGTCCGCGACGCCGAGCCGGGTCTCGCGACCGCGAGCCTCGACCAGCTCCCGCAGGTCAGCGCCACCACCGCCCTGCGCAACTTCCTCTACGCCATCGAGTGGTGGCTCTTCGGTGCGTTCGCGGCGTTCGTGTGGTGGCGCTACGTGCGCGACGTCACCTCGATGGAGGAGCCGGAGCAAGCCGACCAGCCGGCCGACGAGGACGCCTCAGTACCCTCGGCACCGTGAGCAGCGCGACCCCGACCACCGGATCCAGCCTTCGCGGCAACATCACTGCCTACCGCACGATGGCGGTGATCGTCGGGGTGCTGCTGGTGGTGCTGTGCCTGATCGGGCTGCCGCTGCACTACGGGCACCACCTGGTCGACGCGGCCTTCCTGGCCGAGCCGGCGGTGCCCGACGACCACTCGACCGCCGGGTGGGGGTGGCGACTGGGCACCAACATCTCCGCCTACCTCGGCGTGGCGCACGGGTGGCTCTACATGATCTTCCTGGCCACCGCGTTCCTGCTCTCCCGCAAGGCGCAGTGGCCGCTCCCGTTCACGATCGTGACCCTGCTGTGCGGCACCGTGCCGGTGCTCAGCTTCTGGGCCGAGCACCGGGCCACGGCGCGCACCCGGGCGGAGAACCCCGACCGGGTCTAGCCGCCGGTAGTCGCTCAGTTGTGGCGGTTGTCGGCCGGGAGGTCGATCAGCTCGGCCGGGCTGTCAGGGGTGGTCGGGCGCTTCGGCTCCTCGGCGTCGTCCGCCAGCGCCTCGTCGGGGGAGGCACCGCCCGGGTCGTCGGTCGTGCGCGCCGCCCCGGGATAACCGGCCGAGCCGGAGCCGGTCGACCAGCTGTCGCTGCCGCCGAGCTTGTTGTCGTTGATCCGCTTGGTGATGATCGCGCCCACGATGCCGAGCAGACCGAGCGCCGCGAGCAGCTTGAGCCCGCGGTGGTTGTTCTTCTTCGGTGCGGAGAGGTCCTCGGCGCGGGTCGCGAGCGCGCCGGCCTTCTGTGCGGCCAGTCCGGCGCCCGTGGCGATGAGTGGAGCGGCCTTCTCGCGTGCCACCGTCGAGGCGGTGTCGCGGGCGGTGGCGACCGCGGGCTTGGCCGTGCCGTCGAGGAACTCCTCGACCGCCTCGCGGGCGGACTCCACGGCAGGCAGCATGCGGTCGACGGTGTCGGACCAGGAGTCCGCCACCCGATCGGTGGCACGGTCCATCAGCGTCGTCTTCTTGCTCATCATGTCCCTCCGGGTGTGTGGGGCCAGCAGTGCGTCGACGGGAGCCCGAGATCCGGGCCGCTTGCCGATCCATGGCAGGATCGACGCGCACGGCGAGTCGCCGTTCATCCCCGTAGTACCCGTTCCGCGTGTCCTACTCACGCGGTCACGTCTTCAGCACCGACCAGAAGGGCAGTCCATGTCGGACCAGCAGGCCATCCTCCACACCAACCGCGGCGACATCACGCTGAACCTCTTCCCCAACCACGCCCCCGAGACCGTCGCGAACTTCACCGGCCTGGCCTCCGGTGAGAAGGCCTACGACGCCGGCAACGGCAAGACCGGCCCGTTCTACGACGGCCTGACCTTCCACCGGGTGATCGACGGCTTCATGATCCAGGGCGGCTGCCCGCTCGGCACCGGCACCGGCGGGCCCGGCTACACCTTCAAGGACGAGCCGCACCCCGAGCTGGTCTTCGACAAGCCCTACCTGCTCGCCATGGCCAACGCCGGCCCGGGCACCAACGGTTCCCAGTTCTTCATCACCGTCGGCCAGACCCCGTGGCTGAACTTCAAGCACACCATCTTCGGCGAGGTCGCCGACCAGCCCTCGCGTGACGTCGTCGACGCGATCGCGACCACCGCGACCGGACCGGGTGACCGCCCGACCGAGCCGGTCGTGATCGAGTCCGTCGAGCTGCTCTGAGCTTGAGCGAGGCGCCGAGTCCCGACTCCGGGGTGCCGGTCTGCTACCGGCACCCCGGGCGGGAGTCCCACATCCGCTGCCAGCGCTGCGAGCGCCCGATCTGCCCCGACTGCATGCGTGACGCGGCGGTCGGCTTCCAGTGCCCGGAGTGCGTCGCGGAGGGTGCACGCACCCAACGCAGCCCACGGACGTCGTACGGCGGCTTGATCCCGACCAACGCGGGCGCGACGTCGCTGGTGCTGATCGGCATCAACGTCGTGGTGTGGCTGGTCATCCAGGCCACCGGTGGGGCTGCGAGCCGGCTGGTCGACCTGTTCGCGCTGCGCCCCAACGGAGCCTGCGCGAGTGGCGGTGCGCTCTACGAGGTGGCCGCCGCGCAGTGCGCCGATGCCGCGGGGCAGTGGCTGCCGGGCGTCGTCGACGGCGCCTACTGGCAGCTGGTCACCACCATGTTCACGCAGGTGGGACTGACCCACCTGTTCTTCAACGTGCTCAACATCTACCTGCTCGGGCCGCAGCTCGAGGCCGCCTTCGGGCGCGCGCGCTACCTCGCGCTGTTCTTCCTCTCAGGGCTCTCCGGCTCGGCGGCGGTGTACTGGCTCAGTGACGAGTACAGCCCCACCATCGGCGCCTCGGGAGCCGTCTACGGCCTGCTCGGCGCCATCCTGATCGTGGTGGTGCGTACTCGGCAGCCTCCGCAGGGGATGCTGCTGTGGATCGCGCTGGGCTTCGGTTACAGCTTCCTGGTGCCGGGCATCTCCTGGCAGGGGCACCTGGGCGGTTTTCTCGGCGGTCTCGCCGTCACCGCCCTGCTCGCCTTCGCGCCGCGGGCTCAGCGGGTGCGCGTCCAGTGGATCGGCATGGGCGTCATCGCCGTGCTGATCGCCGCGGCCGTCGTCGTCCGCACGCTCCAGCTGTCCTGACCGCGCCCACCCCCGGCCGCGCGTGGTCGGTCCGCTCGGCTCGCCCGGGCCGGCGTGCTCGGCGTCTCGAGCTCCGCCGGGCCGCTGCGCGCCGCCTCTCGGGGCGGGACACCGCCGGCGGAGTAGTTATCCACAGGTGTGGAAACTGGTGTGGATGAATTACATCGCTGTCATTCTGCACAGGGGTATCCCCAGGTGTGCAAAACCCGCCGCCCGGCGGTTGCCGGGGCGGCGGGTTCGCAAACGTGGCTGTGGAGGGATTTACTCCCACTTGGTGGCGTAGGCGAAGCCCACGGCCATGAAGGCGATGCCGACGAGGAGGTTCTTCTGCTCCAGGTCGTTGAAGACCCAGATCGGGCTGAGGTCGTCGCTGAAGATGTAGAACACGCAGATCCACACCAGGCCGAGCAGGAAGCAGCCGAGCATGCCGACCACGACGCCGCGGCCGCGGCCCAACGGGGTCGAGCGGTGGGCGGCCAGCACCAGGCCGAGGAAGAACAGCCCGAAGCCGATCAGGTAGTTCCACTCACCCAGGTCGCCGACGAAGGCCGGGCCACCCGGCTCGCCACCGAGCTCGGGGCGCACGGCGGCGTAGTAGTAGACGATCCACGCGATGCCGAGGACCATCAGGAGCAGCGAGATCACGAAGCGGGGGGTGAAGATCGGCCCGCGGATCGGGTCGGCGAACTCCTGCTTCGGCTTCAGCTTGGGCACGGGTGCTGCTCCTGGGTAGGCGAAAGTGGGTGCAAGACGGGCCTACCCTAGTCGGCGTGACGGACTCGCCCCACAAAGGCCACCGCTTCAACCCCTGGCGGATCGGCACGCCTGTCGTCGTCCTGCTGTGCGGCAGCCTGTTCGTGGTGAGCGCGGAGAGCAGCGACGGCACCGACCTGCGGCCGGGTCGCTACAACGACCTGCCCACCTTGGTGGAGCGCGAGGCGGAGAGGGTCGAGCAGGCACGTGACGAGGTCGCCGACCTGACGGCCGAGGTCGATCAGCTCAGCCAGCAGATCAAGGACACCCAGCTCCAGCGCTACCAGCGCCAGATCGAGGAGCTCAGCGATCCGGCGGGGCTCGAGCCGCGCACCGGGCCGGGTCTCACCATCGTCCTCTCCGACGCGCCCGATGACCTGATCCGCGCGACGGACAACGACCCGAACCTGATGGTGGTGCACCAGCAGGACATCCAGGCGGTCGTCAACGCGCTGTGGAGAGGGGGCGCGCAGGCAGTGACCATCGAGGGGCAGCGCGTCGTCACCACCACCGGCATCAAGTGCGAGGGCAACGCGGTCCAGCTCCAGGGCGTGCCGTATCCCGAGCCCTACGTCATCCGAGCGGTCGGCGAACCGGCTGACCTGCTGATGGCCGTCGAGTCCGACGACTACCTCGACCTCTACCGCGAGCAGGCGAGCGATCCCGACATCGCCGTCGGCTGGGACCTCACGGTCGAGGACCGGATCGTGGCGCCGGCGTACAAGGGTCTGCTGGACCTCTCCTACGCCGAGCCCGTCCCGGCTGAGTGACCACCCGCCCGCCGGCCGGGGATCAGGTCACTACGGGGTCGTCGGCGCGCAGGGGTTGAACACCGGGTCGTAGGGCTGGGTGGGGTCGACCAGCACGCAGGTCGCCGGATCGGTCGGCGTCAGCGTCGGGGTGGGCGTCGGGGTGGGCGTCGGGGGCGGCGGGACGTAGGTCGACACGTCGATGAGCACCTCGCGACCCTGCAGCTCCTCGGTGCCGGCGTCGGGGAACTGGGCGATCACCGTGCCCGCCGGCTCCGTGGTCGCCGCTGTCTCGCGGACGCGCACCTTGAAGCCGCGGGCCTCGATCGCGCGGCGGGCCTCGTCGAGGGTCATCCCGACGACGTCGGGCACCTTCTCCGGGCCGTCGGAGACGCCGAGCACGATCGTGGCGCCCTCCTCGAGCATCGTGCCGGCGGGCGGGTTGGCGTCGATGACCTGGCCCTTCGGCTCGTCGGTGTTGCGCTCCTCGCGCTGGACCTGGAAGCCGAGCTGCTCGAGGACGGCGCGCGCCTCGTCGATGTTCCGGCCGACGATGTCGGCCGGCACCGCCACCTCGGGGCGCCCGGTGGAGACGGTCAGCTCGACGGTGGCGCCGGGGTCGACGTAGAGGTCGCGGGCCGGGTCCTGGCTGATCACGCTGCCCTCGGGGATCGTCTCGTGGGCCTCCCAGGCGACCACTTCGGCGCCGAGGCCGACCGCTCCGATCGCGGCGCGGGCGTCGGCCTCGGCCAGGTTGACCACCGAGGGCACCTGCACCTGTTCGGGGGCGTCCTCGAAGAGCGTCTGCGACATCCACGCGATGCCGGCGAGGAAGGCGATGACCAGCACGCCCAGCAGCAGGACCAAGCCGGCCCGAGACCGCGGCCGGTCCTCATCCTCCGCGCGTGGCTGCGGAGCCGGCGCGGCCGGCGTGGCGGCGGTGCGCGGCACCACGGTGGTGGGCGTGGACTCGACCGGCGGGAGCGGTGCCGGCGGCGGCACGACGGCCTGGACCGGGCGGCCCGCCAGGTAGCGCTCGATGTCGGCGCGCATCGCGGCCGCCGACTGGTAGCGGTCCTCGACGCGCTTGGCGAGCGCCTTGAGCACGATGGTGTCGATCTCCGGGGGGAGGTCGGCGTCGTGGTCGGACGGCGGCTGGGGGTTCTCCCGCACGTGCTGGTAGGCCACGGCGACGGGCGAGTCGCCGACGAAGGGCGGTCGGCCGGTGAGCAGCTCGTAGAGCAGGCAGCCGGCGGAGTAGACGTCGGAGCGCGAGTCGACCGACTCGCCGCGCGCCTGCTCGGGAGAGAGGTACTGCGCGGTGCCGACGACGGCCGCGGTCTGGGTCATCGTCGACTGGGCGTCGCTGACCGCGCGTGCGATGCCGAAGTCCATCACCTTGACGTCGCCGGCGGGCGTCAGCATGACGTTGCCCGGCTTGATGTCGCGGTGGATGATCCCCGCGCGGTGGCTGTAGTCGAGGGCGGAGAGGACGTCGGAGGTGATCTCCAGGGCGCGCTCCGGCAGGATCTTGCGGCCCTCGCGGAGGATGTCGCGCAGCGTGCGGCCGGCGACGTACTCCATGACGATGTAGGGCTGGGCGACAGCGTCGCCGGACCCGGTGGGGGCCGGCTCCTCGCCGGTGTCGTAGACCGCGACGATCGCGGGGTGGTTGAGCGAGGCCGACGACTGAGCCTCCCGACGGAACCGCGCCTGGAAGGTGGCGTCGCTGGCCAGGTCGGTGCGCAGCCGCTTGACGGCGACGACGCGGCCCAGCCGGGTGTCGGTGCCCTTGCGGACCTCGGCCATGCCGCCGCGCCCGAGCAGCTCGCCCAGCTCGTAACGCCCGCCGACGACGGTGGGTGGGGGCATGTTCATCAGCCGTGGTCCTCCACGCTCTGCTCGGTCACGGTGCGGCCGGACTGCGTCGCCGGGGTGCTGGGGGCCGTGGCGACCGGCGTCGTGCTCGAGCCACTCGGCGCACCCTGGTCAGGGTTGGAGGTCTGCCCCTGGGTCGGGTCGGGGGCCTGCGGCGACGGACTCCGGGTCGGGCCGCGGGTCGGGGATGGGGCGCCGGTGGGCTCCTCCTCCTCCTCGCCCTCGTCCTCCTCCTGCTGCGCCTCGCGGTAGTAGGAGACGGTGACCGCGTCTCCCTCCTCCAGGCCGCGGGTGGGGGTGACGTCGGCGACCGTGCCGGCCGACTCGTCGCCGGGGTTGGCGATCGCCACCGGCTCGGGATCGAGACCGAGCCCGCGCAGGTCGTCGACCACCTCATCGACGTCGCGGCCGAGGTAGTCACCCTCGTCGAGATCGATGGTGGCCGACTCCGATGCCGTCTCGCTCGGTGTCGGGGACTCCCGAGGCGACTCGCTCGCCGACACGCTCGGTGTCACGGGCGCGGGCGGCACGTCGGTCGTGTCGGTGTCGCGCCCGAAGGCCCACCACGTCGCGAGTGCGACGAGCGCGATCGCGGCCAGCACGACCGCGATCAACGGGCCGTTGCTGCGGCGGCGCTGGTCCTCGCCGTCCTCGCGCTGCGGCGGCGGTGCTGCACTTGCCGCGCCGCCTGCCGCGCCTGCCGCG
>JAPSKJ010000097.1 GCA_031177735.1 Nocardioides sp. | reverse complement strand
CGCCCCGCCGGGGTAGCTGACCAGGTACTGCACGATCTTGGAGGTCCGGGTCGTCGGCGGCGACCAGGAGATCGTCATGGTGCCGTCGCCGACCGTGTCGAGCTGGACCGGCCCGACCAGGCCGGGGATCGCGTCGGGGGTCACCGGCGCCGACGGCGCGCTCCACTCCGACGGCCCGACCGCGTTGTGCGCGCGCACCTCGAAGGTGTACTCGACGCCGTTGGTCAACCCGCCGACGGTGCAGGTGGCGCCGGCGCAGGTGTGCACCCCACCGCGACTGTCACGCACCTCGTAGCGGGTGATCGGTGAGCCGTTGGCCTCCGGTGCCTCCCAGCTCAGCACGACCTCCTCGCTGCGCGGGGTGCGGCCCGGCACGGGCGTGGTCGGTGCGTCGGGCACGTCGAGGATCTGGAGCGAGATCCGGGTCTCCGCCTGGCGGCTGGGCGGCGGGTCGCCGTCGACGTCGGTCATCACCACGCGGATCTCGGCCCTGCCCGACACCTCGTCGCCCGCGCTCAGGACGAGCCGTGAGCCGTCGGAGCCGACGCCGAGGTCGAGGGTGGTCAGCTGGTCCGCGGCGACGATCCGCGGCGAGGGGTCCTCGACACCGGGACGCAGGTAGGGGGCCAGGTCGATCGCGCGCTCCTCGCCGGCGCGCATGTCGTCGATGACCACCGGCGTCATCGTCGGCGGCGGCACCGCGATCACCTCGAACGGGATGCGCCCCGGGTCGGAGTCGCCGGCGGTGACGGTCAGGAGGCCGGTCGAGCCCTCCTGGGCGTTGGCCTCGGCGGCCACGCTGATGGTGGCCCCGGACGGCTCGATGATGTTCAGGCCGGGGCTGGAGGTCTCCCAGTCGGCGTTGTAGGTCAGCTCGTCGGCGTCGGCCGGGTCCATCGTCCAGACGTGGCAGATCGAGGTGATGTCGAGCTCGACGAGCTGCCCCTGGGCGATCTGGACCGCGTCGGCCGGGCAGCGCAGCACCGGCTTGGTCTCACCGACCTGCACCGGCACGGTGAGGATCGTGCGCACGCCCGTGGGGTCGTCGACACCCTGGCCGGTGGTGACCTCGAAGCTGACCGCACCCGGGCCGGCGTAGCCCTCGCCGGCCGTGACCTCGAACGTCGTGTCGTCGACGATGGCGGCGGTGACGCCGGCCGGTGCACCCCAGATCTGGTCGCGCAGGGTGAACGAGACCGGACCGCCGGACGGGTTGACCACGTAGTCGTCGAGCGCGAGCTCCTGCCGCTCTCCGGGGTCGAGCTCGATGAGCGCGTCCCCGGCGATGTAGGGCAGGGCGGAGGCGGCGGGCGGCACGTAGAGGGAGGCGGTGGCCGCTCCCCCGTCGGCGTCCTCGACGCGGAACGGGATGACCAGGGGGGTCGCACCGCGGGCGACGGTGATGGTGCTGCCGTCGACCTCGGCGGGCGCGACGCCCGGCGGGGTGGAGACCTCGGTGACGCGGAGCTGGTCCTTGGGGCCGTCCGGGTCGTAGGCCTCGGCGAGCACGTCGACGGTGACCTGACCGGAGTCGGCGCCGCCGGTCCCGCCGGCAGCGTCGCGGCCGTAGGCGTCAGGCACCACGGGCGGGTTGTCGTAGGGCTCGACCACGCGCAGGGTCACGGTCGACTGGGAGCTGTCCACGCCGTTGTCGAGGCGGTAGACCGCCTCGACGTTGGTGCCGTCGGCCGTCTTCGGCGCAGGGATCGAGATCAGGCCGTGCGAGACCTGCTCGACCCCCGGCGGCGGGTTGACGAGCTCGACCTCGACGCGGTCGTCGGCCGCGATGTGGTCGTTGGCGAGGACGTCGACGAGCATCGTGCGACCGGGCGCGACGCTCGCCGTGTCGGGCACCGCGAGCGGCGGCTGCGGCACGGTCGGCGCGACGATGCCGACCCGGACGACGCCGGTCGCCACGCCACCGGCCTGGTCGGTGACCTGGTACTGGAACTCCTCGGTGCCGGTGCTGTCCGGGAACGCCTCGTAGACCAGGGCGTCGGCGCCGAACCGCAGCACCCGGCCGAGGGTCGGCGCGGTGACCACGCCGGTCAGGGTGACCGGGTCACCGTCGGGGTCGACACCGCTGCCGGGCAGCCGCAGCGTCACCGAGCCGCCGGCCACGACCCGTGCCTCGAGGGCGGGCGGGCGGGGAGCGCGGTTGTCCT
Organism: Nocardioides sp.; assembly: GCA_031177735.1. Taxonomy (GTDB): domain Bacteria; phylum Actinomycetota; class Actinomycetes; order Propionibacteriales; family Nocardioidaceae; genus Nocardioides. Next base: position 5,484 of record JAPSKJ010000097.1, on the reverse strand, counting down.
CGGCGGGGAGGACGGTCACCTCCACGCGCCCGGCGGCCCGTTGGCCCCGGGTGTCCTCGACCTCGTAGGGGATGGTGAAGGTGGTGGCGTCGGTGAGGTCGGCGGGCGCGACGTAGCGCACGAAGCGGCCCGACACGTAGGCGCGGCCGAGCGAGACCTGGGCGTCACCCGGCGGCTGGACCACCAGCTGCCCGGCGTCGGCGTCGACGAGGTCGTCGACGAGCCGCAGCGGCGCGCCGGTGGGGCTGAAGTCGTTGTCGAGCGCCGCCACCGCGACCGCGGAGCCCGCGCGCACCTGGACGCGGTCGACCTCGGTGACCGGCTGCTCGTCCTCGGGGCGGGGCTTCTGGCTGACCACGATCTCGCCCTGGGCCTGCTGGCCGCCATTGCTGATCGTGTAGCGGACCACCTGCGGGTTGGGGCCGATCAGGGCCTGCCGGGCCGAGACACGCACCCACCGGCCGTCGACGACGGCCACGTCGAGCTGGTCGGCCTCGACCCCCTCGGCGCGCTGCACGACGAGCAGGCGGCCGCCGGGATCGAGGTCGTTGGCGAGCACGTCGACCATCGCGGCGTCCTGCCCGTAGATGGTCAGCGTGTCGGGCATCGCGACCGGCCCGCGGGGCGGGTTCTGCGGCGGTCGTACGTCGACCCGGACCCGGCCGTGGGCGAACGGCGCGTTGCCGTAGGCCACCTCGTAGTCGAGCACGTAGGTCTTCGGGGTGCTGGCCCGCAGCGTCACGGTGCCGTCGACGAGGTCGGTCTGCACGTCGGCGCCGTCAGCGGGGGCGACCTTGCTCGCCAGGACCAGCTTGGCGTCGGGGACGACCGGGTCGGAGCCGGGCAGGTCGTTGGCCAGCGGCCGGATCACGATCGGCTCCCCGACCTCGCCGGACGCCACGTCGGGTTCGGCGACGGCGGGCACCGCGGCCTCACGGCCACCCTGCACGTTGACAGCGAAGACCACCGGCACCGGCTCGCCCACGTTGTCGGAGACGGCGTACTCGATCTCCACCGGGCCCGGACGCGAGGGCGCCTCGAACCGGATCCGGCCCGAGCCGGTCACGCGTGCCTGGGCACCGTTGCGCTCGCCGTTCACGGCGCTCGCCGACGCCACCACGAGCGGGTCGCCGTCGCCGGGGTCGCGCCAGTCGGGCAGCACCGGGACGTCGAGCACGCCGCCGACGGGCACCGACCACGTGCGGGGCTCGAAACCCGGGCGGAGCGTGGGGGGCGCGTTCTCGGCGGGGCCGCGGGGGGTCACCGTGACGGTCGCGTCGTCGCTGAGGTCACGCCCGTCGTCGATGAAGTAGGTGAACGTGGTGACGGTGGCCTGCGCCGGCATTCGGATCTGCACGGTCTGCCCGTCGGGGCTGACCGTCACCTCCGCTCCCGCCGGCTGGACGTCGGTGACCTCGGCGATCGAGAGCAACCGCCCCTCGGGCGCGGTGTCGTTGTCGAGCGGGTGCAGCACGGTCGTGCGACCCGGTCGGGCACCGAAGGCGTCAGGCTCGGCCCGCGGCGGCCGGTTGTCGCTCTGGGTCTCCTCCTGCTGCTGGTCGTCCTCCTCGCTGTCGACGACCTTGCGCTGGAAGGTGTCCCACTGGTCGAGCTTGGTGGGCTGGTCGTTGTCGATGTCCCAGACGCCGCCGGTCATCAGGTCGTTGAGGACGATCTCGCCGCGGTTGACCCGGAAGACCAGCTCGCGGGTCGCCTCGCCGAGGGTGACCAGCCGCGGGTCGTCCTGCCCGCAGGCGGTGACGACCTCGCCGGCCCCACCGGCCCAGGCGCCGAACACGCACGGGCCCAGGCGCACCGGCGCGGCCGGCGTACCCCCGGCGACGTCCAGGACGGTCGCGGCCGTGCCACTGGTCAGGTCGACGGAGAGGAGCCGGGTGCCCTCGGCGACCAGCACGGCGTCGGCGGCCGGACCCGGCTGCTGGAGCACCGCGGCGGGGTCGACCTGGGTGCTGACCGAGCTGCCGGGGACGCTCAGCGTGCCGCTCTCGCGGTCGAGGACCACCGCGGTCTCGCCGACGGCGGTGATCGCGGCGCCCCGCGTGACCGGCGTGGTGAGCTGCTCGCGGGTCTCCTCACCGAAGGCTGCGCCGACCGCCGAGATCCGGACGAGCTCGTCGGTCTCGGCGGAGACGGCCAGCACCGTGCCGGCGCCGGTGACCGCGAGGGCGGCGTCGCCGCCGGTCACGGTGAGCGGCTCGGCCGACTGGTCGACACCGCCCACGGGCGGGAGGCCGACCACGGCGTCGACGCGCTGCCCCCACACGGTGCCCTCGGCCGGGTCGAGCACCCCGAGCGTGCCGCCTGCCAGCTGGACCTGCCCGTTGGCGACGATGCTCGCGGTCGAGCCGGTCGGCACCTTCACCTGCGCCGGGTCGATCACCGACAGCGAGCTGCCCGTGGTGTCGACCCCGAGCACGGCGGCGCCGTCCTGGACGACGTCGAGGGTGCTGTCGGTGCGCGCGAAGAGCGCCGAGTCGAGCTGCCCGATCGGCTTGTTGACCCGGCCGTAGAACCCCGCCGTGGAGTTGGTGACCCAGATGCCGCCGTCGTGGAGCTCGGGGTCGTGGGCCTGGTAGCCGTCGGCGCGGACCGCCACCCAGACCAGCCCGGTGACGACCATGAGCAGAGCGAGGTACGGCGCGAGCCGCAGCACGCGTCGTTCGCTACCCGAGATCCCCACCTTGGTCCTTCACGACAGCACCGCCTGGAGACGGTAAAGAGCACTTGTCCGATGCGAGAGTAAACGGTCCCGCGCCCGCGGTCCCCGAGACGTCCGATTCCGCGGCCCCGACGCGGAACGGTCGCAGGGTCCTTTCCCCTCCTCCGGTCCTGCGAAACCCCCGACCCGGACCTGGGTGAGCGTGAGAGGATCCCCGCGTCAGGAGTCCCCTTTACTCGGAGAGGTGGGTTGGAAGATGCGGGCCGGCTACACCCCCGGGCCCGGGCTGCTGGTCGGGTCCGACGACCGCTGGCTGCTCGCCTCCCTCCCCCCTCACCGCGACCACGCCGACCGGTTGTGGCAGGTGCTCGTCGACGCGGTGCGACCCGACCTCGACGCCGTCGCCGACCTCGCCGACTCCCTCGCGGCCGGCCCGGTCGACCTCGTCCTGGTCGACCTGCGCACCGGTCGCTCGCTCATGCGCGGTGGCGGCGGCCTCGCCGAACGCTCCGGCGACGTCGTCCTCACGCTCTCCCCCCACGACCCTGCGGCCGAGCTGCCGCTCGAGAGCGGTGCTGTCGCCGCGGCCAGCGTCCGGCTGGTCGGCGCGCGCCTCGCCGCGCCCGTCGGGGCGCCTGCCGCCGGAGCGGTCACCGGGCTGATCGACGGCATCCCGCGGGCCATCCGCGAGCAGCGGGCGCCCGAGCCGCCCGCCCGCCTGGCGGGCCACGGCTCCGACTCCGGGCCGATGCCGACGACGCCTCCGGCCGCCGGGACGAGCGGGGCGGGAGGCGCCTGGCCCGCACTGACGGGACCGGGCCACACGGGTCCTGGTCACGCCGGCTCGGGCCACACCGGCCCCACCGGCCCGACGCCGATCACCACGGAGCCGGAGGAGCACACCCGGGTCCGCATCGCCGGACGCGCGCGGATCTCCGAGCCCGACCACGACGGCCACACGGTGACCCGGGCCGACGACCTCGAACCGCTGCGGCAGTACACCGGCGAGAGCGTGCACGCGTCGCGGTGCCCCGCCGGTCACCTCACCCCGCCGCACTCCCCCACCTGCCGCATCTGCGGCGTGGCCGTGCCCGCGCAGACACCGATCCGGGTGCCGCGGCCACCCCTCGGCGTACTCCGCCTGCCCGACGGGCAGGCCCTGCTCCTCGACCGCGGCGCCGTCCTTGGACGCCAGCCGCAGGCACTGCCCGGCGAGACCTGGCCGCACCTGGTGCAGCTCCCCGAGGGGGCCACGCACCTGTCCCGCATGCACGTCCACGTCGAGCTCGACGGTTGGAACGTGCTTGCCCGCGACCTCGGCTCGCGGGCCGGCACCGTCCTGGTGATGCCCGGCCGCCCGCCCGAGCGGCTGCGTGCCCACGAGCCGCACCTGCTCGAGGACGGGGCCGTGCTCCACCTGGCCGAGGAGTACGCCGTCCGCTACGCGACCAGCCTCGACCTCCATCCGGAAGGAGCCCGGTGAACGCGCCGGCCATCCCTGGGTTCACCTTCGTCCAGCCGCTGGGCTCCGGCGGGTTCGCCGACGTCCTGCTCTACGAGCAGGAGTGGCCGCGCCAGCGGGTCGCGGTCAAGGTGGTCCGCCCCGACGTGGTGTTCACCGACCGCGAGAAGGCGCTGTTCCGCAGCGAGGCCGACGCCATGGCGCGACTGGCCGACCACCCCTACATCGTCGACGTGCTCACCGCCGGCGAGACCGCCGACGGCCGGCCGTTCCTGGTGATGCGCTACTGCCCGCCGCCGGACCTCGGGCAGCGGGTGCGCACCAAGCCGATGAGCGTCGCCGACGCGCTCTCCACGGGGGTGAAGCTGGCCAGCGCGGTCGAGACCGCCCACCGCTCCGGCATCCTGCACCGCGACATCAAGCCGTCGAACGTGCTGGTGACCACCTACTCCGAGCCGGCGCTCACCGACTTCGGGATCGCCGGGCGGATCGCCGAGGTGCACGCCGACACCGAGGTGCGGATGTCCTATCCCTGGGCACCGCCGGAGCTGATCGAGGGCCGGTCCAACGGCACGGTCGCCTCCGACGTCTACTCCCTCGGCGCGACCATCTGGAACCTGCTCGTCGGACGCTCCCCCTTCGCGGTCCCGCACGGCGACAACGGCTCGCGCGCCCTCGCGACCCGGATCCTGCACGCACCGCCGCCGCCCACCCAGCGGCCCGACGTGCCGGCAGCGCTGGACCGGCTGCTGCAGCAGTGCCTGGCCAAGAACCCCACGCACCGGCCCCAGTCGGCGATGGACCTCGCCCGCGAGCTGCAGCGGATCGAGTCCTCGCTCGGCTACGCGCGCACCCCGGTCGCGGTGGAGGACACCGGCGGGTACGCCGGGCCGGTCCGCGACGACACCGACCCCGACGTCACCCGGCTCAAGCCGTCGGTGGTGCACGCCTCGGTCGCCGACGCCGTGGCGGCGCCGGAGCCTGCGCGGACCTCCCGAGCCGGGCTGGTGTGGGCCGGCGTCGGCGTGCTGGCGGCCCTCGCTCTGCTGGTGGTCGTGCTGGTCCGCAGCGGCGAGGAGCCTCAGGAGCCCCCGCTCCCGACGACCGCCTCGCAGACGCCGTCCGACCCGATCGTCGACGTCGCGCCGGCGCCGCCGCAGGTCAGCGTCGAGCGGACCGCCCAGGGCTACCGCTTCACCTGGGCGCCGGTCGACGAGCCGCAGGAGGGCGACAGCTACTACTGGGTCGACCCCGACACCGGCCAGGAGGCCCGCACCTCCGACACCTCGGTCGTCCGGCCGGGCCGGTGCCTGCAGGTGCGGCTGGTGCGCGGCGGCACGCT
>JAPSKJ010000096.1 GCA_031177735.1 Nocardioides sp. | reverse complement strand
CCGCCCTGGAGATCTCCCAGCTGCTCTACCACGCCCAGGTGCTCATGCTGGCCAGCGGCCTCGAGCTCGACGACGTCTACGCCCACCTGTGAGGAACCCGTGACCACCACCGGCACCACCACCGGCAGCACTGCCGGCAGCACTGCTGAGTCGCACTCCAGCGGCCTGCTGCGCATCGCCCTGCCCAACAAGGGAGCGCTCTCGCTCGCGGCGACCGACATCCTCCGCGAGTCGGGCTACCGGCAGCGCGACGACCCGAAGCAGCTGACCCTCATCGACGAGGACAACGGGGTCGAGTTCTTCTACCTGCGACCCCGCGACATCGCGCTCTACGTCGGTGAGGGCACCCTCGACGTCGGCGTCACCGGCCGCGACCTGCTCTACGACTCCGGCGCCAAGGCCGAGGAGGTCATGGGTCTCGGCTTCGGACGATCCCGGTTCCGCTTCGCCGGCCCGGCCGGGCAGTACACCGAGCTGGCCCAGCTCGAGGGCACCCGGATCGCGACGTCGTACGTCGGCGTCGTCTCCGCCTTCCTCGAGCGGCGCGGCATCGCCGCGACCGTGGTGCGGCTGGACGGCGCGGTCGAGACCAGCATCCAGCTGGGCGTCGCCGACGTCATCGCGGATGTGGTCGAGACCGGCAGCACCCTGCGCCGCGCCGGGTTGGAGACCTTCGGTGAGACGATCCTGGAGTCGGAGGCCGTCCTGGTCACCCGCTCGGGTGCGATCCCGGCAGGCTTCGAGATCTTCAAGCGCCGGCTCGAGGGCGTCCTGGTGGCTCGCAGCTACGTGATGATGGACTACGACATCCGCGCCGAGGACGTCTCCGCCGCGGTGAAGCTGACCCCCGGCATCGAGGGGCCGACGGTCTCCCCGCTGCACCGCGAGGGTTGGGTGGCGGTCCGCGCGATGGTGCCGCGCAACGGCGCCCAGCGCCTGATGGACGAGCTGTACGCGTTGGGTGCTCGCGGCATCCTCCTCACCGACATCCATGCCTGCCGCCTCTGAGCCGGGGACGGGGGAGGCGCTGCCGGCCCTGCCGAGGACCTGGCGTCCGATCGGCCCCCGCATCGTCAGCCTGGTCCTGGTGATCGGCCTGGCCGCCGTCTGCGCCGTCGCCTGGACCAGCTTCGACCAGGAGACCCGCGACGCGTTCACGCCCTTCCAGCTCGGCACGCTGGCCTTCCTCGCGCTGCTGGTGCTGATCGCGGTGAACGCGATGACCCGCTCGCGCGTGACGGCGACCCGGGAGGGTCTGACCGTCGTCAACGGCTACCGGCGGCGCAGCTACGAGTGGGCCGAGATCGTCGCCGTCAGCATGCCGCCCGGAGCGCCGTGGGCCACGCTCGACCTCGCCGACGGCAGCACCGTCTCTGCCTTGGGCATCCAGGGCTCCGACGGCGCCACCGCCCGCCAGGCGGTGCGCCAGCTGCGCGCGCTCGCCGCGGAGCTCGGCTGAGCCGACGGCGGCCTGCTCGGCCCGCCGGCGCTCTTCAGGCTCACGCCGCGCGGATGCCCCAGGTCGCCCGGTGGGTGCCTCCGGGCTCGAGGGTGACCAGGTCGTCGCCGGAGTTGAACGCGTCCGGCGGCGCGGTCATCGGCTCGACGGCGAGCGAGCGGCGCGCCGTGGCGGGCACGTCGTCGGCGGAGTAGACCAGCAGCCACGGATGGGCGGCGTCGACCCACAGGTCGACGCCCGTGCCGGAGGGATGGGTCAGCCGGGTGGTCGCCCGGCCCTCGCCGTCGCGGACCAGGTCGGTGAAGGCGTGGTTGAAGGCCGTCGCGCCGATCACCCGGGCGGCCCGGAAGTCGAACTCCGTGCCGGTCACGTCCTCCCGCCCGGTCGGCAGCAGCCGCTCGGGGTCGCTGGCCAGGCGGGTCGCGGCCGGCAGCTCCAGCGTCCAGCCGTCCACCGGCCCGTCGCCGACCGAGAGATAGGGATGCGCACCGCAGGCGTACGGCGCCGGGTCGGCCGCCCGGTTGGTCGCGGACTGGGTGATTGTGAGACCGGCCGGGCCGACGGCGTACTCCACGCCGAGGTCGAGGGTCCACGGGTAGCCGGTCTGCGCCATGACCCGGTAGCCCAGCCGCACCCGGTCGGCCCGCTGCTCGACCAGCGACCACGCCGCCCAGCGGGCGAGTCCGTGGGAGGCGTTGTGGCGAGACGGCTCGCTGAGCGCGAGCTGATGGGTCGTGCCGCCGAAGGTGTAGCGGCCGTCGCGGATCCGGTTGGGCCACGGCATCAACAGCTGACCCCGGCCACCGCTGGAGGTGGCGTCCTCGGCGAAGCCGTCGACGAGCGCCCGTCCCTCGAACTCGAGCGTGCGCAGCGCGCCGCCGCTCTCGGTGACGACGGCGGTGTAGCCCGCCGCACTGATCGCGAACTGCTCACCGCTGGGCGGAAGCACCGGCTGCACGGACTCAGGCACGGCTCCGACGTTAGCCGGTCACCACGACCAGGTCGGCGTGGTCCCGGGTGCCGTCACGGTCGAAGACCAGTGCCTCGTCTCGCGCCCACTGCTCCCAGTAGGGCGCGAACGTGTTCCCGTCGCGCTCGATCCCGCGCCGCATGCGTACGTCGTGGGGTGCCTCGACCCACACCAGCGCGGTGACCCACCGGGCGATCGCGGGGCTCCAGGACCCGACGCCCTCGAGCACCAGCAGCCCGCCCGGTCGGACCGGGTGGGACTCCGCCCAACGGCTGGCGTGCCAGTCCCAGCGCGTCCACCGCGACGCCCGCCCCTCGGCGAGCGGGCGGAGCACCGACGCCACGGTGCCGGCGAGCCGGGGAAGGCCCGACCAGCCCTCGAGCAGCTCGTCGGTGTGGATCACCGTCGCGTCGGTGGCGAGGCGGGCGACGGCGCCGGCGAGGGTGGTCTTGCCCGATCCCGCGGGCCCGTCGATGCACAGCAGCCGTCCCGCGCCGAGGCCGGGCGCGCGGGCCAGGGTCAGGTCGACCAGCAGGGCCGCGAGGTCCTCGGCCGTGGGGCCCTCCTCCTCAGCCGGCAAGCCCGAGCCCCCGGTAGGTCGGCGCGCTCCCGCTGATCCGGTCGCCGGCGAGCAGCCAGGCGGTGGACGTGTGCTCGAAGGGCTCGCCCGACTTGGCGTGCCGGAACCAGACCAGGTCGCCGATGCGCAGCCGGTCGGCGACCTCACCGCGCAGCGGGGTCTGCACCTCGCCGGCTCCCTCCATCGCGGTCAGCGCCAGGCCGGCCGGGGCCCACGGCGTCGGCGCCCGGTCGGGCCCGACCGGGCCGGAGGCGATCAGCCCGCCACCGTGGACCGTGACGACCCCCGGGCCGGGCCGCCGGGTCACCGGCAGCCCGAAGAAGGCGGCCGGGCGCGGCGTGAAGGAGCGGTAGTGGTCGAACAGGGTCGGTGCCAGCAGGCCGGAGCCGGCGGTCAGCTCGGTGACCACCGGGTCGGCGGCGGACTCGGCCAGCGAGCCAGACCCGCCCGCGTTCCAGAAGTCCAGGTCGGTCAGCTCGCGCAGCGCTGCCGCGACGGCGGCCCGCCGCTCGGCGAGCTGGCCCAGCGAGAGCGCCTTGACGCGGCGTACCGCCAGCGAGCGGGCGGCTCGCCCGGGCACGGCGTCGGGCACCCCGGCCACCTGGCCCTCGTAGGTCATCACCCCGACCAGCCGGAAGCCCGGGCGCGAGACGATCCGGCGGGCCAGCGTGACCACGTCGTCGACCGACCGGAGCGGGGAGCGGCGGGGACCCAGCAGGCGCCCAGCCACCGACAGGGCGGCGTCCACGTCGATCGCGACCCGCACCGGGACGGCCATCGAGGCGCGCACCGAGTCGACGACGTCGAGGTGGGCGACGTCGTCGACCATCAGCGTGATCCGGGCCGCCGCGCTGGGCGAGGCGACCAAGCGAGCGAGCGCGCCGCGGTCCACTGTCGGGTAGGCGACCACGATGTCGTCACTGACCCCACTCTCCTCCAGGCACAGTGCCTCGGCGAGCGTGTAGCCGAGGACGCCGCGGAACCCATCGTGCGCCAGCGCGCGGGCGATCAGGTCGGGCACCCGCAGGGACTTCGACGCCACCCGGATCGGCAGCCCGCCGGCGCGCCGGGCCAGGTCGTCGGCGTTGGCGTCGAAGGCGTCGAGGTCGACCAGCGTCACGGGGGTGGGCAGCGGCTCGCCGTGGGCAGCGACCGCCCGGTCCAGGCGCGACCACAGCCGGTTGCGCGCAGCGACGTCACGGGTCATGGGAGAAGCGCTCTCTCAGGAGATGCCGCGCCGCTTGAGGATCGCCTCGATGTCGGCAAGGTCGTCGTCGCCGTCGATGGCAGGCCCGCCGGAGCGTGTCTCGGGCAGCTCGCCGCGCCGGGCCTTCGCCGGTGCGGCCGCCTTGGCGGGCCGGCGGGACGGCAGCCACCGCGACGCGACGAGCAGCGCCACCGAGATGCCCGCGAGCACGATCCCGAACCAGACCATCGGGTTCCACACGAACGACGCCGCCCAGTCGACGACCGCGTCGGCGATCCGGCCGAGCATCTTCAGCGTGCGGGTGAAGTACGCCGCCGGCACGAGCAGCGTCGCCGCGAGCCAGCGGGTGCCGGCCCGTGGACCGCGGCGGCGGAAGGCCACCCAGGTCCCGATGCCACCGAGCAGGGTGAGGGTCAGCGCGAAGGTGCCCCAGGTGACGGCGTCCATGTCGCCAGCATCCCATGTGCACCCATGCGCGGGCGGAAGCCGCGATGGCGGACAATGGCCCGGTGACGTCGAACCACCGCTCCGGTCAGCCCGAGGGCCAGCGACTCCTCCAGGGCCCGGGCTTCCCGGGGGACACGGGGGAGGCCACGCCCGCGCTGGCGGCCGCGTTGGCTGCCTACGCGGACGGCACGGGCTCGGACGCCGAGGTGGTCGCCGCGCTCGGGGCCAGCCGCCTGCTGGTGCCGGTCGTCGCCGTGCTCGGAGAGGTCGAGTACGACGACCAGGGCCTCGCCCACGACAAGACCTCCGACATGGCGACCGTGCTGCTCACCGGCGCCGACGGCCGGCAGGCCCTGCTCGCGTTCACCTCGATGGACACCCTGCGTCACTGGCGCCCCGACGCCCGCCCGGTGCCGGTGCTCGCCCGCGACGCCGCACGGGCGGCGATCCAGGACGGTGCGCAGGCGGTCGTGATCGACCTGGCCGGGCCGGTCCGCTTCGTGCTCCAGGGCGACGACCTCGAGGGCATCGCGCGCGAGTGGACCCTGGCCCGGGTGGCGACCCCGGACGGCGGCACCGCGCCCGCCTGGATTCGGCCCACGGCGGAATGATCCGGTAACCTCCTTGCGTTGACCGATCAGACCGCCGTGAGGCGGACTGAATCCACAAGCGGAGTCCGACCCAGCGTCGCCCTCCCACCCGCATCGACCGCCTGAGCTTTCCAAGGTCGTCGGGTCTGGTCCCGGGAGCATCCCGACGGCATGGCTCATGCTGCTCGAGTGCTCCCCGACCCGGTTCCCACGGTGGGGGATCGGCGTTGCCCGGGCTTCCGCTTGCGACAAGCGGAAGCCTTCATTCATTTCCGGACCATTGTGCACATGGCCCGGGAGTCGCCGAAGGTCGTCCGGACTTCTCAGACACTGGAGGACACATCAGCACCGAGCTTCGTATCAACGACCGGATCCGGGTTCCCGAGGTCCGCCTCGTTGGTCCCAACGGCGAGACCGTCGGCATCGTGCCGACGGCTGACGCACTGCGTCTGGCCCAGGAGGCCGACCTCGACCTGGTCGAGATCGCTCCGATGGGCAAGCCCCCGGTCTGCAAGCTCATGGACTACGGGAAGTTCAAGTACGAGAACGCCCAGAAGGCCCGTGAGGCCCGCCGGAACCAGACGAACGTGATCATCAAGGAGATGAAGCTTCGTCCCAAGATCGACCAGCACGACTACGAGACCAAGAAGGGTCACGTCGTGCGGTTCCTCAAGGCCGGCGACAAGGTCAAGATCACGATCATGTTCCGCGGTCGCGAGCAGCACCGTCCCGAGCTGGGCTTCCGGCTGCTGCAGAAGCTGGCCGAGGACGTGCAGGAGCTCGGCTTCGTCGAGTCCTCGCCCAAGCAGGACGGCCGCAACATGGTCATGGTCCTCGGGCCGCACAAGAAGAAGTCCGAGGCCAAGGTGGACCAGCAGGCCGCCAAGGAGTCCAAGGCTGCCGAGCGGGCCGCTGAGCAGGCGGCCGAGCAGGCCGAGCGCGCCACCCACACCGGCCCGGTCGCACAGAAGAAGGAGCGCGGGCGCTCCGAGAACCTCGATCCCGAGATCGACGCCTGAGTTTCTCGTTGGTCGAGCAGGTCTGCGACCACCGAACGCACGACCGACGCACTGAGAAGAAAGAGATTGAGATGCCGAAGAACAAGACGCACTCCGGTGCCAGCAAGCGTTTCCGCCTGACCGGCTCGGGCAAGATCCGCCGTCAGAAGGCCGGTCTGCGCCACAACCTCGAGAAGAAGCCGTCCAAGGTGACCCGTCGCATGGCCGGCACCACCGAGGTCGCCAAGAACGACGTCCCGCGCGCGAAGAAGCTGCTGGGTCTCTGACCAACCCGTTTTCGTTGGTCGACGAGACCACGAGTTCCACCTAAGCACCAAGGAGAACTGACATGGCACGCGTGAAGCGCGCAGTCAACGCACAGAAGAAGCGTCGCACCACCCTCGAGCGCGCCAGCGGCTACCGCGGCCAGCGCTCGCGCCTGTACCGCAAGGCCAAGGAGCAGGTCACCCACTCGCTGGTCTACGCCTACAACGACCGGCGCAAGAACAAGGGCAACTTCCGTCGCCTCTGGATCCAGCGCATCAACGCCGCCGCGCGTGCGCAGGGCATGACCTACAACCGGTTCATCCAGGGCCTCGGCCTGGCCGGCATCGAGGTCGACCGCAAGATCCTGGCCGACCTGGCCGTCAACGACCCGGCCGCGTTCACCACGCTGGTCGAGGCCGCCAAGGCCGCCCTGCCGGCCGACGTCAACGCGCCCGCCTCGGCCTGACGCTGTTGTCGCAGACTCCTCTGACCGCGGGCAACGCCCGGGTCAAGGAAGCCCGCAAGTTGAGCCGCCGCTCGGTACGCACCGAGCGGCGGCTCTTCCTTGCCGACGGCCCCAAGGCCGTCGAGGGCGCACTCGAGGTGCCCGACTGCGTGGTCGAGGTCTTCGCCACGCCCACGGCGTCCGAGCAGTACGCCGGCCTGCTGGCCGGGGCCCCGGTGACGCTGGTCGACGACCGCGCGCTCGCCTCGCTCAGCGACTCCGTGACCCCGGCGGGCCTGGTCGCCCTCTGCCGGTTCATCGACGTCCCGTTGTCCGACGCGCTGACGCAGGCGCGTCTGGTCGCGCTGTGTGCCGACGTGCGCGACCCCGGCAACGCCGGCACGGTGATCCGCTGCGCCGACGCCGCCGGTGCCGACGCCGTCGCTCTGGCCGGCGAGTCGGTCGACCTCTACAACCCCAAGACCGTCCGCGCCTCCGTCGGGTCGGCCTTCCACCTCCCGGTCAGCATGGAGCGCGACGCCGCGGCTGCGGTGGGTGCCGCCAAGGCCGCCGGACTCACGGTGCTGGCCGCCGACATGCACGGCGAGGCCGACCTGTTCGGGGCCGACGACCTGCTCGCCCGACCGACCGCCTGGCTGTTCGGCAACGAGGCCTGGGGGCTCACCGACGAGCTCGCCT
>JAPSKJ010000095.1 GCA_031177735.1 Nocardioides sp. | reverse complement strand
ACGTTCTTGATCCGGCTGACACGGCCACCGGGGAAGACCGCCTCCAGACCGACCACCATGTCCTCGATCCCGCCGTAGAGGGTGGAGAACTGCCCGATCGACCGCGTGGCGACCAGCCCGCCCATCTGCGCGATCGGCTTGGACTGGGGTGAGTGGCCCGTGGTGAGCCCCTGGGCCCGCAGGGTGTCCTCCAGCCGTTGCAGGCCGACCCCGCACTGCACCGTGGCCATCATGTTCTCGGGGTCGATGGCGACGATCCGGTCCATCCGCGACCCGTCGACGACGAGTGCGTCCTCGACCACCACCTCCAACCCGCCCTCGGTGCTGGTGCCACCCGTGCGGGGGACCACGGCGACCCGGTGCTCCTGGGCGAAGCGGAGCAGGTCGGCCACCTGGGCGGTGGAGGTCGGGTAGACGACCGCGGCCGGCAGCGGTCCGTCGTAGATGCCGTGGACTGCGGTGTACTTGCGGAACCGGTCGACGCTGCTCTCGCGCAGCAGCGTCTCATCGGTCTCGACCTGCTCCGGGCCGAGCAGATCGGTGACGGCGCGGACGACGTCCGCACGGCTCAACGGAGAGCGAGAGGTGACCATCAGGCAGGCCTTCCTGGGTGGGGCGGGTAAGAGGAGGGGATCGGGCGTCTCAGCGGACGAGGTAGCCGCCGTCGACGACGAGGACGTGGCCGTTGACGTAGTCGGAGGCCGGGGAGGCAAGGAACACCGTCGCGCCCATCAGGTCGGCGGGGTCACCCCAGCGGCCGGCGGGGATGTGCTCCACCACCCGACGGTTGCTGTCGGCGTCGGCCCGGGTCGCCGTGGTGATCGCGGTGGCGAAGTAGCCCGGTGCGATGGCGTTGACCTGGATGTTGTGCTCGGCGAGCTCGTCGCAGTAGGCCTTCGTGAAGCCGACGATGCCCGCCTTCGTGGCGGCGTAGGCCGGCGACATCCGCCCGCCGAGGAAGGAGAAGAGCGAGGCGATGTTGATGATCTTGCCGCTGCGCTGCCGGATCATCTCCGCGGTCGCGGCGTGGGCCATCTCGAAGGCGGCCGTCATGTTCACCGCGAGCATGGGGTCCCAGTGCGACCGGTCGAACTCCGTCACGTCGGCCAGCACGCAGATGCCGGCAGAGTTGACCAGGACGTCGATGCCGCCGAGCTCCTCGACACAGCGGGCGACGACCTCCCGCGGTGCACCCGGCTGGGTGATGTCGGCCCGCATCGACGCGTATCGCCGGCCCCGCTGGGTGACCAGTTGCTCGGTCTCGCCGTCGTCCTCGGCGATGCTCGGGACGAAGACGTCGGCCCCCGCACTGGCCAGCGCGACGGTGAAGGCGCGTCCCAGGCCGGTGTTGCCGCCGGTCACGAGGGCTCGCTTGCCGGCCAGGGAGAACGCGTCGAGGGCGAAGTCGGTGATCTCCATCAGGCGTCCACCTCCGCCGCGAACGGGTCGCGGATGCCGACGTAGACCGTCTCGAGGTACTCCTCGATGCCCTCGGCACCGCCCTCGCGACCGAGACCGGACTGCTTGACGCCACCGAACGGCGCGGCCGGATTGGAGACCACGCCCGTGTTGATCCCGAGCATGCCGACCTCGAGGCGCTCGGAGAACCGCAGCGCCCGGTCGATGTCGCGGGTGAAGACGAAGGCCACCAGGCCGTAGTCGGTGCTGTTGGCGATCCGGACCGCCTCGGCGTCGTCGTCGAACGTCATGATCGGCGCGACCGGCCCGAAGATCTCCTCACGTGCGATCGCCATGTCCGGCCTCACGCCGGTCACCACGGTGGGCGGGTAGAAGTAGCCCTTTCCGGCGGGTACCTCGCCGCCCAGGGCGACGCCGGCACCTTCCCGGACGGCACCGCGCACCAGGTCGTCGACCTTCGAGCGGGAGCGCTCGTCGATCAACGGACCGAGCGTCGTCGACGGCTCGTCACCGGGGCCGAGGACGAAGCCGCCCATCCGCTCGCGGAAGCGCTGGACGAACGCGTCCTCGACCGAGCGGTGCACCAGGATCCGGTTGGCGGCCACGCAGGCCTCGCCCCCGTTGCGCATCTTCGCGGTGATCGCGCCTTCGACCGCCTCGTCGAGGTCGGCGTCTTCGCACACGATCAGCGGGGCGTTGCCACCCAGCTCCATCGAGACCCGCAGGACCTGCTCGGAGGCCTGCGCCATCAGTCGGCGCCCGACAGGAGTGGACCCGGTGAACGACAGCTTGCGCAGTCGCGGGTCGGCGATCAGCGGACCGGTGACACCGCCGGGGTCGGTGGTGGTCACCACGTTGAGCACGCCGGCCGGGAGGCCGGCCTCGTCCATGACCTGCGTGAGCAGGAGGGCGGTGAGCGGGGTGAGGTCGGCGGGCTTGAGCACCATGGTGCAGCCCGCCGCGATCGCCGGTGCGATCTTGCGGGTGGCCATCGCGATCGGGAAGTTCCACGGGGTGATCAGCAGGCACGGGCCGACCGGACGCTTGCGGACCATCAAGCGGTTCCGTCCGTCGGGGGCGGTGGCGTAGCGACCTCCGATGCGGGGGGCCTCCTCGCTGAACCAGCGCAGGAACTCGGCTCCGTAGCCGACCTCCGCGCGGCTCTCGGCCAACGGCTTGCCCATCTCGAGGGTGATGAGCCGGGCGAAGTCCTCGGCCCGGGCAGTGACCATCTCGAAAGCCCGGCGCAGGATCTCGGCGCGCTCACGTGGCGCAGTGCGGCCCCAGGACTCCTGAGCCCGGTGCGCCGCGTCGAGCGCGGCCAACCCGTCGGCGGGGGAGGCGTCGGCGACGGTCGTGAGCACCGCGCCACGTGCGGGGTCCACCACGTCCAGGCGCCTGCCGCCCGTCGCCTCGACCCAGCGCCCGTCGACGAACAGGCCGGTCGGCACCGAGGCGAGCAGCTTCTCGTCGGTGGGATCGCTCATCTGGCGACGACCTCGCTCCGCAGCCGCAGCGGCTGACCGATCAGGTCCTCGTAGAGCTGGAACGGCGTCATCTCGCCCGCCCGGTCGCCGTACGCCGCCCGGGCGCGCCGGTAGACCTGCTCGACCAGCGCGGACAGCTCCACGGGGACCCCGACCGCTGCGGCCAGGTCGACCGACAGACCGAGGTCCTTGCAGGCCAACGCGATGGCGAAGCCCTCGTCGTAGTCGCCGTGGTCGAGGATCGACAAGACGTCGTGCTCGAGGAAGTTGCTGTTGGCGGGGCTGGCGATCAGCGCGTTGCGGAGCACGCCGAGGTCCACCCCGGCGCGCACTCCGACGGCGAGCACCTCGGCGGTGGCGACGAGATGGGAGAACCACAGCTGGTTGATCATCAGCTTGGTCGCGTAGCCGGCGCCGTGCGGTCCGACGTGGAGGATCCGCTCCGGGTCACCCATCGCCTCGAAGACGGGGCGCCACCGCTCGACCTGCTCGGACTCGCCGCCGATGAAGATCTGCAGGCGGCCGGTCGCGGCACCCACCGCCATCCCGCTCACCGGTGCGTCGATCACGACGATGCCGCGGTCGGCGTGCCGGCGGCGTACGTCGTCGGCGATCTCGGGAACCGAGGTGGACATGTCGATCCAGGTGCCGCCGTCGGGCAGGCCCGCGAGGATGCCGAGGGGCCCGTCGACGACCTCCTTCACGATCGCGGGAGTCGGCAGCATCGTGATGACGGCGTCGGTGGCCGCGGCGACGGCTGCCGGTGAGTCGGCGGTGTCGGCGCCCAGCGCGGCGTACTCGTCGAGCACCTCGGTGCGGGTGTCGTGGACGACGAGCGGGAACCCGGCCTTGAGCAGGTTCCTGGCCATGCCGGACCCCATGCTGCCCAGGCCGATGAAGCCGATGCGTGGGGGAGTCTCGAACTGCATTGCGTGCGGTGTCCTCGTCTGGAGCGGGCGTGAGCCCGGATGTGGATCAGCTGGATGGGGTGTAGAACGGGTTGTGGAGCTCGCCGCGGGCGGCGAGAACCTCCTCGGCGCTGGGCAGCCCCTTGGCGCCGTTGAGGAGGGCGGTGCGCGTCGCCTCGCGGTTGTTGCGGTAGACCTCGTCGCGGTCGTCGGCCGCGGGGTTGACCCAGACCGCCACGACGAGGACGCCCTCGTCGAGCAGTCGCGGCTCGATGATCCCGTCGGCGACCGCGTCGGCGACGCCACCGGCGACCCCGGCCTGGGCCGGGCCCCAGATCATCAGCCCGTGCTCGTCGCCGGCGGGGGCGGCCTTGGTGACGAACAGCGTCGCCGGCTTCACCGGGACACCGGGCTTGAGGACGGCCATGAAGGGCACGTGGCCCGCGCTGGGTGTCGCGAGCGCGGTGGTCCAGGCGGTGCCCACCGGGCCGACCCGGTCGCCCAGCACCGTGTTGATGTGGGCGGCGTTGGGACCCGAGCCGATGAACGACTCCCCGATCTGGACGACGAGCGGCTCAGCCATCGATGAGGCCTTCCTCGATCAGCCAGTCGATGGCGATGTCCTCGGGGTCCTCACCGTCCACGTCGGCCTTCGCGTTGAGCTCCTGCATCTTCTCCGTGGTCAGCAGCGGGGTGACCTCGGCCATCACCTCGGCGATCTCGGGGTGCTCCTCGAGCACCGCGGCGTCGAGCGTGAGGGCACCCTGGTAGACGGGGAAGAACCTCTTGTCGTCCTCGAGCACGACCAGGTCCATCGCGGGGATGCGGCCGTCGGTGGCGAAGACCTCGCCGAAGTTGCAGTCGGTGCCCTCCTGGGTCGCGGTGTAGATCACGCCGGTGTCGAGCATGACCACGTTGTCCTCGGGGACGTCGAGCCCGTAGGCGGCGGTCAGGCCCGGCCAGCCGTCGTCGCGGGTGCTGAACTCGCTCTCGATGCAGAAGGTCTGCTCCGCCGGGTCGAGGGCGGCGATGTCGCTCAGCTTCTCGACGCCGAGCTCCTCGGCCTTGTCCTGACGGATCGCGAACGCGTAGGTGTTGTTGAGCGGCGCCGGGTCGAGCCAGGCGATGCCGCTCTGAGCGTCGAGCTCCTTGACCGCGTCGAACTGCTGCTGGGGGTCGGTGATCGGCTCGGTCTGCTGGTTGTAGGTGATCCAGGAGGTGCCGGTGTACTCCCAGTAGCCGATGAAGTCACCGTTCTCCAGCGCCTGGCGGACGTTCGCCGACCCGACCAGCTGGGTGTTGACCTCGACATCGGCGCCGTGAGCATTGAGCAGCTCACCGGTGATGTGGGCCAGGATGTACTGCTCGGAGAAGTCCTTGGAGCCGATCGTGCCGGTCAGGCCGTCGAGCTCCCCGCCCTCGCTGCCGGCGGACGAGCCGCCGCAGGCCGAGGTCAGGGCGAGTGCTCCGATGCTGAGCGCGAGTGGGACGAGCTTCTTCATCGTTCTTTCCTTCGGGGTGGGGGATGGGCGGTGCGCGGGCACGCTGCCGAGTTCAGAGGCCACGCGGGCGGGCCAGCTCCTCGACCAGACCGGCGAGCCAGTCGATGAGGATGGCGATGCCGGCGACGAGTGCGGCGCCGACGAGCAGGACGGGGAAGCGCTGCAGCTTCAACCCGTTGACGATCATGTCGCCGAGGCCGCCGGCGTTGATGAAGGTGGCGATCGTCGCCACGCCGACGGCGAACACCAGGGAGGTGCGCAGGCCGGCGAGGATGACCGGCGACGCCAGGGGGAGCTCGACCTTGCGGAGCACCTGGCTGGGCGTCATGCCCATGCCGAGCGCAGCCTCACGCGTCGCGGGGTCCACCTCGGCCAGGCCGGTCAGCGTGTTGCGGAGCACCGGCAGGAACGAGTAGACGACCAGGGCGACGAGCGCCGTGGTGAACCCGGTCTGCCAGGCGATGGCGAGCAGGATCACGACACCCACCGCGGGGGTCGCCTGGCCGACGTTGGCGAGCGCCAGCACCACGGCACGCAGGACCCGCGAGCGGGTCCGGTGAATCGCGATCCCGGCCGGGATCGCCAGCAGTGCGACCAGGGCAGCGGCGGCCAGAGAGAGCACCAGGTGCTCGCGGACCCGGTCGACGATGTAGTCGGCGTTGAGGGTGCGACGTTCGATGGAGTCCAGCTCGATCGTCGCCAGCCATCCGGCCGTGACGCAACCGAGGACGAGCACGACCGCGGGTGCGGCGAGGAGCCGGGCGAGCGCCCCACGGGAGCGGGCGGCGCGGGCTGGCACCGCCGGAGCGGCGATCGTCGTCATCGCGGCGCCCCCGTCACCATCCCGGCGTCGCCCAGCGACGCGGAGATGTCGGCGTGGGTCAGGTGGCCGAGTCGCTCCCCGGCACCGTCGACCACGTCGACGGCGTCGGCGCCGGTGATGACGAGCAGGTCGAGGGCGTCGCGCAGGCTGCTCGTCGTCTCGATCCGGGGTCGGGTGCCCACCGTGTCGGTGCCGGGCGAGAGGCGGGCCGCGCCCACCGGCAGCAGCGCGAGGCGTTTCAGCGCCGCACCGGAGCCGATGAAGGAGGCGACGTACTCGTTCGCCGGCGCGGCCAGGATCGCGGCGGGCGTGTCGAACTGCTCGATCTGGCTGCGCTCGCTCAGCACCGCGATCCGGTCGCCGAGGCGGACCGCCTCGTCGAAGTCGTGGGTGACGAAGATGATCGTCTTGCCGATGTCGGCCTGCAGGCGCAGGAACTCGGTCTGCAGCTTCTCCCGGGTGATCGGGTCGGTCGCGCCGAACGGCTCGTCCATCAGCATGACCGGCGGGTCGGCGGCGAGCGCCCGGGCGACTCCGGCCCGCTGCTGCTGCCCGCCGGAGAGCTGGCGGGGGTAGCGGTTGGCGAACACACTGGGGTCGAGCTGGACCGTGTGGAGGAGCTCCTCGACCCGGGCGGCGATGCGCTGCTTGGACCACCCGAGCAGGCGTGGCACGGTCGCGACGTTGTCAGCGATCGTCATGTGGGGGAAGAGGCCGATCTGCTGGATCACGTAGCCGACGTGGCGGCGCAGCTCGTGCGGCGGCAGCTTCATCACGTCCTGGCCGTCGATGCGGATGTGTCCGGACGTCGGCTCGATCAGCCGGTTGACCATCTTCATCGTGGTCGTCTTGCCGCATCCGCTCGGCCCGACGAACATCACGAGCTCACCGGGCTCGACGCGCATCGAGAAGCGCTCGACGGCGCACGCCTGCTGACCGGGGTAGGTCTTGGTGACCTCCTCGAAGTCGATGCTGACGCCGCCCGCGGTCGTTGCGGAGGACGGGAACACGGTGTTGGTCTGCTCAGGCACGGAGACCCCTCGGGGTGGTGTAACGGGTGATGAGGACGAAGACCGCGTCAGCGGCGAGGGCCAGCACGACGACGCCGACGGTGCCGCTGAGCGCGTAGTTGAGCGCGTTGACGGAGCCGAGGGAGGACAGGCCCTTGAAGATGTACTGGCCGAGGCCCGGCCCGGCGACGTACGCGCCGATGGCGGCGATGCCGATGGCCAGCTGGGTGGCCACGCGGATGCCGGTCAGGATGATCGGCCACGCCATCGGCAGCTGGACGGCCAGCAGCACCCGGGTGTCGGTCATCCCCATGCCGCGCGCCGACTCCAGGACGTGAGCGGGCACCTCGCGCAGCCCGACGACCGTGTTGCGGATGATCGGCAGCAGGGAGTAGAGCACCAAGGCGACGATGGTCGGCCCCCACCCGAGTCCGAAGACCGGGCTGAGGATCGCCAGGAGTGCCAGCGACGGGATCGTGAGGATGATGGCCGCCGACGTCACGGCGACCGACCGGCCGAC
>JAPSKJ010000094.1 GCA_031177735.1 Nocardioides sp. | reverse complement strand
CCGACCGGGTCGACCCGCGCAGGGAGGACTGGCTCGCCGGCGTCGCGGTCGGACACCTCGGGTCCGTCCTGCGGTTGCGCGCCGGCGCGTTCGGCCAGCTCGGGCTGCGCGACCTGCGGCTGGTCAGCCACCCCGACGGTTCACCGGTGTGGCACGACGGGCAGGTCCTGCTGGCGGCGACGAGCGCCGGGCCGGGCTTCTTCGACACCGCCCACACCAGCGTGTGGTCGCTCGACCCGGCCTCGCTCGACCTGACCCACCGCTCGGACCTGTTCTTCCGCCGACCCGACCGGCCGGGGGTGTTCAACGACCACGCCACCCACCTGCTGCAGGTCACCTCGGACGGCACCGAGCCGACCTGGCTCGTCGCCACGAGCACCTGGGGCGACTTCGACGCCTCGCTGGCCGACGCCTCGGTCGAGGTCACCCTCGCCCGCACCGGCGCCGACCTGCTGCACGGCCGGCACCTGCTCGACACCGAGCCGCTGCCGCTCCCGACGACCGGCCTCACCAGCGTCGGCGTGTGGGACCCCCACCTGGCGCAGATCCAGGACGGCACCTGGCTGGTCGGCTACGTCAGCGCGCGACGGTTCTTCCGCTTCCACCCCGTCGTCGCCGAGGGTCCCTCGCTCGACCGGCTCACCCTCCGCGCGGCAGCAGCCGACCGGCGCGCGACCGAGGGCACCACGCTCGCCCGCATCGGCGAGCGCTGGCAGGTCCTCGCCAGCGACGGTCGTGACGGCAGGCGCGGGCAGCGGGCGGCGTACCCCGTCTTCGACCTGGACCTCGCCCAGGTGGGGACGATCGACGCCGACTACCCGACCAACCTGCCCTGGCCCACGGTGATCCGGGTCAGCGACACCGGACGCGCGCGGGACTGGCTGATGGTCGGCTTCGACGGTTCAGCGCACGGTGGCAGCCTGCTCGGCTACGGCACGCACGGGACAGTCGTCATCGCTCGAGGGGTCGAGCGTGACGGCTGAGGCCGCGAGGTGTCAGTCGCGCTCCGCATAGTCGGACCACTCGTCGTAGTCCTCGGAGTCGTCGCTCTTGTTGGAGTCCTCGCCGCCATGCAGCTCGCGGGCAAGCGCCGCGAGGTCCGTCTCGTGAGTCCGGTACTTCAGGTCGCGAGCGACCTTCGTCTGCTTGGCTTTCGCTCGGCCGCGCCCCATAGGGTCAGCCCCCTCGCACGCTTGGCCGGGGCCTAGACCCCGGACTGTCCTAGAGATTCCTTCGTGGGGGCAACGCTACCTGTTGGCTGGTCGATCCCGCACACCGGCGGTGCCTTCTGCGTCGAAATTCTGTTCGCGTGCGGCGAACGTCACCCCTGGACCGCCCTGACGGGCCGGTCCCGGCTCACCAGCCGGGGTGCTGACCGACCAGGCGGACGCGACCGCCGTCGCCCTCACCGGCCTGCGTGACCTCGCCGGCGACCCACGCGGCGATGCCGTGGCCGTCGAGGATCTCGATGACCCTCTCGGCCGCGGCCGGGTCGGTCAGCGCGACCATGCCGACGCCCATGTTGAGGGTGGCCTCGAGGTCGGGCTGAGGCACCGCGCCGACCCGCTGGACCAGGCCGAAGATCGGCTGCGGCGTCCAGGTGGCCCGGTCGACCGTGGCGGTCAGCTCGGCGGGCAGGACGCGCTCGAGGTTGGCGGCGAGGCCGCCCCCGGTGATGTGCGACATCGCGTGGGTGCCCTCGACGCCGGTCTCGCGGGCGACCTGGAGGCAGGCCTTGGCGTAGATCCGCGTCGGCGTCAGCAGCTCCTCACCCAGGGTGGTGCCGAGCTCGTCGACGTGGGCGTGCAGGTCCATCCGCCCGGGGCCGTCCGCGTTGAGCAGCACGTGGCGCACCAGCGAGTAGCCGTTGGAGTGCAGACCGCTGGAGGCCATCGCGATGACCGCGTCGCCGGCCCGGACCCGGTCGGCCCCCAGCAGCGCGTCGGCCTCGACGACACCGGTGGTGGCACCGGCGACGTCGTACTCGTCGGGAGCCAGCAGGCCGGGGTGCTCCGCGGTCTCACCGCCGACGAGCGCGCAGCCGGCCTCGACGCACGCCTCGGCGATGCCCTTGACGATCGCCGCGATCCGCTCGGGCACGACCTTGCCGGTGGCGATGTAGTCGGTCATGAACAGCGGCTCGGCGCCGCACACCACCAGGTCGTCGACGACCATGCCGACCAGGTCGAAGCCGATGGTGTCGTGGACGTCCATGGCCTGCGCGATGGCGACCTTGGTGCCGACCCCGTCGGTGGAGGTGGCCAGCAGCGGGCGGCGGTACGCCGTCAGCGCGCTCGCGTCGAAGAGCCCGGCGAAGCCGCCCAACCCACCGAGCATCTCGGGCCGGCGGGCCTTCTCGACCCAGTCCTTCATCAGCTCGATCGCCCTGTCGGCGGCCTCGATGTCGACGCCGGCGGCAGCGTAGGCGCTCGGCGCCGTCGTGGTGTGCTCGGTCGCGTTCTGCTGGGTCACGTCGGTCCTTACGGGTTGTTCAGGACGGGCAGCGCCTTGCCCATCGTCGGCGACTGCAGGCTGACCTCGAGCAGGTGCTTGCCCAGCAGGCTCTCGTCGGGCAGCTCGACGGGGTACTCCCCGGTGAAGCAGGCGGTGCACAGCTGCTTCTTCGGCTGGCCGGTGGCGGCGATCATGCCCTCGAGCGAGATGTAGCCGAGGCTGTCCGCGCCGATGGAGGCGGCGATCTCGTCGGCGTCGAGGCCGTTGGCGATCAGCTCGGCGCGGGTGGCGAAGTCGATGCCGTAGAAGCACGGCCACTTCACCGGCGGCGAGGAGATCCGCACGTGCACCTCGAGGGCGCCGGCCTCGCGGAGCATGCGCACCTGGGCGCGCTGGGTGTTGCCGCGCACGATCGAGTCGTCGACGACGACGATCCGCTTGCCGCGGATCATGTGCTCCAGCGCGTTGAGCTTGAGCCGGATGCCGAGCTGGCGCAGCGTCTGCGAAGGCTGGATGAAGGTGCGGCCTACGTAGGAGTTCTTCACGAACCCCTGGCCGAACGGGATGCCGGCCTCCTCGGCGTAGCCCGTCGCGGCCGGAGTGCCGGACTCGGGCACCGGCATGACCAGGTCGGCCTCGACCGGGAACTCCCGGGCGAGCTGGCGGCCCATCTCGACGCGAGCCTCGTGCACGCCGCGGCCGGCGATGGTGGCGTCGGGGCGGGCGAGGTAGACGTACTCGAAGACGCAGCCCTTGCGGTCGGGCTCGGCGAAGCGGTGCGAGCGCAGGCCGTTCTCGTTGATGACGAGCATCTCGCCGGGCTCGATCTCGCGGACGACGCTGGCACCGACGGTGGCCAGGGCGGCGTCCTCGCTCGCCACGACCCAGCCGCGGTCGAGCCGCCCGAGCACGAGCGGTCGGATGCCCTGGGGGTCGCGGGCGGCGTAGAGGGTGTCCTCGTTCATCCACACCAGGCAGAAGGCGCCGCGGACCTGCGGCAGCAGCTCGAGCGCGCGGTCCTCGAGGGTGGAGTCGGGGTGGTAGGCGAGGAGCTCGGTGAGCAGGCCGGTGTCGTTGGTCGACGCGGGCGCCTCGCGGGTGTGCAGCTCGAGCTCGTCGCTGGGGTCGGGCAGCGCCGTGACCATGTCGCGCAGCTCGTGGGTGTTGATCAGGTTGCCGTTGTGGCCGAGTGCGATCGACCCGTCCGGGGTCGGCCGGAAGGTCGGCTGGGCGTTCTGCCAGGTGCTCTCACCCGTGGTGGAGTAGCGCGCGTGGCCGATCGCGACGTGGCCCTTGAGGCTGTCGAGGGTCGTCTCGTCGAAGACCTGCGAGACCAGGCCCATGTCCTTGTACACCAGGATCTGGCGGCCGTTGCTGACCGCGATGCCGGCCGACTCCTGGCCGCGGTGCTGCAGTGCGTAGAGGCCGAAGTAGGTGAGCTTGGCGACCTCCTCGCCGGGGGCCCAGACCCCGAAGACGCCGCACTGGTCCTGAGGACCCTGGTCCTGGGGGTCGAGGGCGGCCGTCAGCCGGCCGTCCCCGCCGCGTCGGGAACTGGGGAGGGGCACACCATCAGTCTACGGTCGCGACCGCGGGTTGGCCGAAACCGCGCGGGAGTGAGACGCCGGCGCGCTCAGCCGGCCAGGTTGCGCAGCAGCAGCGCCTCGGCGAGCACGACCTTGGCGAACTCCTCCAGGTGCAGGCCCTCGTTGGCGCCGTGGGCGCGGGTGTCGGGGTCCTCGACGCCCGTGACCAGCACGCTCGCGCGGGGGAAGGACTCCAGGAACTCCGCGATGAACGGGATCGATCCGCCCACGCCCATGTCGATCGGCGCGGTGCCGTCCCAGGCCTCGGTGAAGGCGGCCCGCGCGGCGTCGTACGCCGGACCGCTGGCCTCGATCGCCGTCGCCTCACCGGTGTCGACGACCGTGGTGGTCAGCGTGGCCCCCCACGGCACGTGCTTCTCCAGGTGCGCCTGCAGGCAGGCCACCGCGTTGTCGGTGGTGTCGCCGGGAGCGATGCGCAGCGAGATGCGGGCGCGCGCCATCGGCACCAGCGTGTTCGACGCACCGGCGACCTTCGGGGCGTCCAGACCGGTGATGGACAGGGCCGGCTTGGTCCACAGCCGCTCCACGGTGCTGCCCGAGCCGATCCACTCGATGCCCGGAGCGGCACCCGACTCGGCACGCAGCCGCTCCTCGGGATAGTCGACGTCGGCAGCGGGGCCGGCGTGCAGGCCCTCGATGGCCACGTTGCCCTGGTCGTCGTGGAGGCTGCTGATCAGCCGGGCGAGCGTCATCAGCGAGTCGGGCACGAGGCCGCCCCACATGCCGGAGTGCACGGCGTGCGAGAGCGTGCGGACCTCGACGTCCATCCGGACCAGACCGCGCAGGCTGGTGGTCAGCGCCGGCACGCCGATGTCCCAGTTGCCGGAGTCGGCGATCACGATGACGTCGGCCTCGAGCCGGTCGCGGTAGGCCTGCAGCAGCGCGGGCAGGGTGTCGGAGCCGACCTCCTCCTCACCCTCGATGAAGATCTTGACCGTCACCGGGAGGTCGCTGTGCCCATCGGGGCGGGCGAACGCCCGCAGCGCTCCGATGTGGGCGATGATGCCGGCCTTGTCGTCGGCCGCGCCGCGACCGTAGAGCCGGCCCTCGCGCTCGGTCGGCTCCCAGGGCGGGCTGGTCCAGTCGGCGTGGTCGTTCTCCGGCTGCACGTCGTGGTGGGCGTAGAGCAGCACCGTGGGCGCCCCCTCCGGGCCCTTGCGCTCGCCGATGACCGCGGGCGGCGCACCCTCGAACGCCCGCACGATCTCGACCTCGAGCCCCTCGGCGGCGAACAGCTCGGCCGTCCGCTGGGCGCTCTTCTCGACCTCCGACAGGCGCTCGGGGTCGGCGCTGACCGACTGGATGCGGACCAGGTCCTCCAGGTCGGTGCGGAGGCCGGGCAGGACGTCGGTGACGCGGGCGCGCAGGTCGGTCGAATCCATGGCGCCAACCTATAACCGCCCGATAACCACCCAGCGCTCAGCCCGGCGCTCAGCCCAGCGGGAGGTAGGCGGTCAGGTCGGCCCGCTCGCCGCTGGCACTGATCCGCCCCGACTCCACCGCCTCGGTCCAGGTCAGCTCGCCGATGGCGAGCGCCAGCCAGGTGCGTGCGTCGCACTCGACGACCGCGGGTGGGGTGCCGCGAGTGTGCCGCACGCCCGGGACGACCTGCACCGCGGCGTACGGCGGCACCCGCACCTCCACCGACCGCCCGGGCGCCTTCTCCTCGAGCAACGCCAGGAAGTGCTTGGTCAGCAGGCGCAGGTCCCCCCGCTCCTCCTCCCCCGCGGCCAACCGGCGCAGGGCGGCGGAGACCTCCTCGGGTCCGGAGGGGCGCAGGCGGACGGGCACGGGACCAGCCTAGGAGGGTCCGTCGACGTCCTCGGCGGCACCCGTGGCGGGATAGGGCTGCACCAGCATGTAGAGGGAGTACGTCGTCCGCTCCTCGTCGCCGACCTCCCGGTCGCGCCACCGCCGCATCAGTGCGTCGACCTCGTCGGCGATCTGCTTGGCCTCGTCCTTGGTCAGCCGCAGCGCCCAGTCGGAGATGATCTTGTCGGTGCCCTCGACGATGTCGCCGTCGTGCGCGCTGCTGACCAGCCGGTGTCCCCAGGCGATGGCATTGCGACGGAAGACGGTCATCGCGGCCTTGCCGCCCGGCTGTGACTCCATGTCCTTGGTGCGGAAGCTGACCCCCTCG
This sequence comes from Nocardioides sp., assembly GCA_031177735.1. Classification (GTDB taxonomy): domain Bacteria; phylum Actinomycetota; class Actinomycetes; order Propionibacteriales; family Nocardioidaceae; genus Nocardioides. The sequence continues at coordinate 1,476 of JAPSKJ010000094.1, read as the reverse complement.
GGGTCGGCGAGCCGCCAGACCCGGTCGCGTTTGTCCCGCGCCGCGTCGGGGGCCTCCTCGACCAGGCCGTACTTCGCCAGCTGCCGCAGGTGGAAGCTCGCCTGGTTGGCGGGGACGTCGAGGAGGCGCGCGAGGTCGGCGGCACGGAGCGGGCCGCCGGCGTAGAGCTCGCCGAGGATCCGGTTGCGGGTCGGGTGCGCGACCGCGCGAAGGATCCGCGGGTCCTCGTAGAACGCCATGGCCGGATCCTAGCCGGATCCCGCACCGACTATTGCGCAACATTACTTGCGCAACTTATGGTGCGGATATGCCCGGCTTCCGCTCCCTCGCCCACAACCACGACTTCACCGTGCTCTGGATCGGCCAGACCATCTCCGAGCTCGGGAGCCGGGTGAGCACCTTCGTCTTCCCCCTGCTGGCCTACGCGATGACCGGCTCGGCACTCTGGGCCGCCGCTGCGGAGGCGGCCTACCTGCTCGGCATGGTCGGCACCCTGCTGCCCGCCGGCGTGCTCGCCGACCGCCTGCACCGGCGGGCGGTCATGCGGTGGTCCAGCGGCCTCGGCGTCCTGCTCTACGCCTCACTGGTCCTCACGCTGCTGCGCGACGCGCTCACGCTGCCGCACCTGCTCGCCGTCGCGCTGCTCACCGGCGCCGGTGCCGGGCTGTTCTCCCCCGCCGAGAACTCGGCGATCCGCACCGTCGTGCCGACCGAGGACCTGCCCACCGCACTCAGCCAGAACCAGGCCCGCCAGCACGTCGCCTCGCTGCTGGGTGCACCGCTGGGCGGTGCGCTCTACGCCGTGACCCGCTGGCTGCCGTTCGCGGCCGACGCCGTGTCGTACGCCGTGGCCTGGGTGCTCCTGGGACGCCTCCGCACCGACCTGTCCGCCGTGCCGAGCCAGGAGCGCCTCTCCATGCGCTCCGACCTGGCCACGGGCCTGCGCTTCGCCTGGCAGCGGCCGTTCTTCCGCGTGCTCCTGCTCTGGGGGCCGCTCACCAACCTCGTCGTCAACGCGCTGTTCTTCGTCGCGGTGCTGCGGATGATCGAAGGTGGGGTCGACCCGCTGCACATCGGCCTGGTCGAGACGGTCGCCGGCGTCTGCGGGATCCTCGGGGCGCTGGCCGCGCCCTGGCTCATCGACCGGATCGCGACCGGGTCGCTGACGGTGCTGGTCGCGTGGAGCTTCGTCCCGCTCGTGGTGCCGATGGCGCTGTGGGACCACCCGGCGATCGTGGCGGCCGCCCTCTCGGTGGGCCTGTTCCTCAACCCCGCCGGCAACGCAGGGATCGGGTCCTACCGGATGGCGATCACACCGCCCGACCTGCTCGGCCGGGTGCAGTCGACCGCCCAGTTCGCGTCGATGACGACGATGCCGCTGGCGCCGCTGCTCGCCGGCGTGCTCCTCGACGGCCTGGGCGGGCGCGACGCGATCCTGGTGCTCGGCGCGCTGTGCGCCCTGGTCGCCCTCATCCC
>JAPSKJ010000093.1 GCA_031177735.1 Nocardioides sp. | reverse complement strand
TGGCCCTGTCCGTGGCCCTGTCCGTGGCCCTGTCCGTGGGCTTGGCCCCGGCCGCCACGGCTCAGGACGACCCCGACCTCGACCAGAAGCTGGGCGACCTCGCCATTGCCCACGGCGAGCGCGTGCTCGACTCCGGTCACGTCGACATGGGCCCGAAGTTCGACGGGAGCCAGTGGCGTTTCCTCATCCACGATGACGTCGCGAAGGCCGACACCGGCGCGTCCAGCGTGTGGCGCTACCCCGACGAGACCGTGTTCCACGTCCGCGACGAGGCACGACTGCAGGTGCCCGACGACCCGGCGTACTCCTTCATCGGCGCCGAGCCGGGTGCCCCGGTCTGGGTGCTGCCCCAGACCCAGGACCCCGACGTCGTCTGGCTCGGCTGGAACACCCAGGACCCCGAGGTCATGGCGAGCATCGACCGCGGCGTGACGCTGTCGCTGACCGGCGCCCAGGGTCCGGGCGCGGTGACGGTCTACCTCCAGTCCGGCACCTTCGGCGAGCCACAGGTGCTTTGGGACTCCCGCAAGGGCGGCGTCCAGCCACTCTGGGTCGACGTCAACACCCACACGCACGCCAACTGGGTCTTCACCGAGCCCGGGGTCTACCTCGTGCGGTTGCGCGCCGAGGCCGACTTGGTGGATGGCTCCCACGTCTCGGACAGCCAGGTCCTCCGCATCGCCGTCGGCACCGCCACCTCCACCGACGAGGCGCTCGCGGCCACCTGGCAGGGGCCGCCCGAGCCCAGCGACACCGCTGCTGTGGGTGCTGCCGGCGCGACCGACACGACCGGCGAGGCGCCGGGCGCGAGTGACGCGGCCGAGGACTCCAGCCCGCTGGTGCCGATCCTGGTGGCCGCCATCGTGCTGGTCGGCCTCGCCCTGGTCATCGGGTTCACCATCGCCGCCGTGCGGGGCAGTCGAGTGCGCCGCCAGGTGCTCGCCGCGCGCACCGGCAGCTTCGTCGACGAGGGAGCGGATCGATGAGGACCGCACCGGCGCTGCGCATCAGCGACCTCCATGTCGAGCTGGGCGGACGCCCCGTGCTCGCCGGCGCCGACCTCACCGTCGCCCGTGGTGAGCTCGTCGGGCTGATCGGTCCGAACGGTGCGGGCAAGACCACGCTGCTGCGCACGGCGCTCGGGATGCTGCGACCGACCGCAGGACGGGTCGAGATCGAGGGTCGGCAGGCGCGCCCGGGCCGCGTGCCGGTCGGTTACGTGCCCCAGCGGCACGACTTCGCGTGGGACTTCCCGATCTCCGTCGCGGGGGCGGTCATGACCGGCCTGGCCGGCCGGCTCGGGGTGTTCCGCCGGCCGCGCGCCGCGGACTGGGAGGCCGTGGCCGACGCCCTCGACCGCGTGCGCATGGCCGGCTTGGCCGAGCGGCCCGTCGGCCAGCTCTCCGGCGGTCAGCGCCAGCGCGTGCTCGTCGCCCGGGCGCTGGCGCTGCAGCCCACGGCGCTGCTGCTCGACGAGCCGTTCACCGGGCTCGACATGCCCACGCAGGAGCTGCTCGCCGACCTCTTCGCCGATCTCGCCCACGAGGGCCGCGCGGTGTTGATGACCACCCACGACATCCTGGCCGCGCTGGACGGCTGCGACCGGATCGCGCTGCTCAACCGGCGCATCGTCGCCGCCGGCACGCCCGCCCAGGTCGCCGACGACCCGTCGTCGTGGATGGACACCTTCGGGGTCGGTCCCGACTCCGCCCTCCTGCGCATCCTGAAGGCCGCCTGAGATGAATCCGATCGACTTCGTCACCGACCTGCTCAACCCCGACCTGGCGTTCCTGCCGAAGGCACTCGCGATCGCGGTGATGTCGTCCCTCGTCTGCGGCCTGGTCGGCTGCTACGTCGTCCTGCGCGGCATGGCGTTCATCGGGGACGCCGTGGCCCACGCTGTCTTCCCCGGCCTCGCCGTCGCGTTCGTCATCTCCGGCAACCTCGTGCTCGGCGGCACCGTCGCCGGCGTCATCACCGCCATCCTCGTCGCGGTGTTCTCGCAGAACCGGCGTCTGAAGGAGGATGCCGTTATCGGCGTGTTCTTCGCCGCGTCGTTCGCTCTCGGCATCGTGATCATCGCCCAGGCCCCGGGTTACGCCGGCTCGCTGCAGCAGTTCCTGTTCGGGTCCATCGCCGGCGTCCCGACGTCCGACCTGTACGTCGTCGGCGTGACCGGCCTCGTCGTCGCGGCCGCGCTCTTCGCGCTCCACAAGGAGCTGGTCACCATCAGCCTCGACCGGGAGTCCGCGCGCGCCCTCGGCGTGCCCGTGTTCTGGCTCGACCTGGCGCTCTACGTCCTCATCACGCTGGCGGTCGTCATCTCCGTGCAGACCATCGGCAACATCCTCGTCCTCGCGCTGCTCATCACGCCGGCTGCGACCGCACGTCTGCTGACCGACCGGCTCGGCGTGATGATGGCGCTCTCGCCGCTCATCGGCGGCCTGTCCGCTCTGCTGGGCGTCTACATCTCGTGGTCGTGGGCGCTGCCGACCGGCGGCACCATCGTGCTGGTGCTGACCGCGGCCTTCCTGGCGGCATGGTTCCTCTCGCCGCGGCAGGGGCTGCTCGCACACCTGCTCGGCCGCCGCTCCCGCGGATCCGTACCGCTCTCGTCCGTGAGCGAGGTGGCCCCGTGACCGGCGGCGCGGCGCCGTCGCACCGATGGCTCCTGCCCGCCGCGACCCTCGCGCTGCTGGTGTCCGGCACGGCCGGCGTGACGGTCGGGCTCACGCTCGGGCTGAGCGGGTCCGGCGACGACCCCACGACCGCGGTCACCGACCCCGCGACCACCTCGTCGGCACCGCGGCTGACCTCCCCGTCGAGCCCGGCGTCCAGCCCCGCAGGACCCGGCGGCGCGGCGTCCGGCTCCACCTCGGCAGGTGAGTCGACCGCACCCGTCGCCGACCTCGCCGACCCTGCCTGGGTGAGCGCTACCGCCGCGGCCACCGGCATCCCCGAGCGAGCGCTCACGGCGTACGCCGGCGCGTCCATCGCCGCCGGCACCACGCACCCCGGGTGCGGCATCGGGTGGAACACCCTCGCCGCCATCGGCATGGTCGAGTCCGAGCACGGCGCCCTCGACGGCGCCACCCTCGCCGCCGACGGCACCGTCTCCCCTCGGATCATCGGCGTCCCGCTCGACGGTCGCGGCGTGGCAGAGATCGCGGACACCGACAGGGGCGAGCTGGACGGCGACACGACGTGGGACCGCGCGGTGGGGCCGATGCAGTTCATCCCGGCCACCTGGGCCGAGCACGCCGCGGACGGGAACGGCGACGGCACCGCCGACGTCCACAACCTCGACGACGCCGCACTGACGGCGGCTCTCCATCTCTGCGCCATCGGCGGTGACCTGACCCAGCCCGACAGCTGGGTCGCCGCGGTCTCGGCCTACAACGCCGGCCGCGACTACAACACGCGGGTGGCCGAGGCCGCCACCACGTACGCCACCGCAGCGGGCGCTGCCTGACGCTCCACAGGACCGTGGCCGTGGCCCTCCATCTCGAGAGGACCACGGCCACGGGTGCTGCCGGGTGGCGTCTGGGCGCCCCTAGCGGACGACCCTGATGCGGGCCGTCCCGCCGGCGGCACCGACGACGTAGTCGTCGCCGGCATAGGTCACCGTGACCTTCCGCTTCCCGAGCTTGGCCTTCGCGCCGACCTTCACCTCGACCTTCGCGCGGCCGCTGGCGTCGAGCTTCATGGTCCCGGTCCGGCCGCCGATCCGCACGGCGACCGTGCCGGTCGGGTTCACGCCCTCACCGCGCACCGTCACCACGAAGGCGGCCGACCTGCCGCGCTTCACCTTCGCCTTGACGGGCCTGACCGTGACCGTCGGCACGGCCCGGGCCACCGTGACCTCCGCGGTGGCGGTGGAGGGACGGTAGGTGCCCGGCACACCGGCGTACGCGACCGCCAACCGCTGCACGCCCGGGTGGAGCGCCTTCGCCGGCAGCGTCACGCTCGCGCGACCGCCGCTCACCGACGCGGTCAGGGTCTGCGAGCCGGCCTGCACCGTGACCGTTCCGGTCGCATCGGGTGACACCGTGACCGGCAGCGTGGCGCTGCGGCCGTACACCTGCGTCACCGCTGCGGCGGACACCGTTGTGGCCACCCCCTCGCCCGACGGGTCACCGGGGCCGGTCGGGTCGGCCGGCTCGACGCTCAGGGTCACCTCGTCCGAGGGGCCGTAGGCGAGCGAACCGTCCGGCTTGAGCAGCGCGACGCGGTAGGACGCTCCCTGGTCCGCCTCGGTCACCGGGAACTTCAGCTCCTCACCCGACTCCGCCGGCACCACGGCGTACTCGTCAGCACCGGCGGCCTTGCGCTGCCACTGGTAGGTGGCCAGGACACTCGGGGCGGCGAGCTGCGCGGTCAGAGTCGCTTCGGTGCCGGCGACCACTGCGGTCTCACCGGCGATACTGAGCTGCTGGCGGGGCGGCGCGCCGTGGTCGTCCACGTGGATGGTCACCGGATCGGTCGTGAGCTGCTCGCCGCTGTCGGCGAACGTCAGCGTGGCGCGCACCTGGACGCCCTCGAGCGCCTGTTCGGCGGTCAGCACGTGGGACATCCCGGAGGCGCCGTGGAGCGTTGCCCACTCCGCGCCCGGCCACGCCCACTCCCAGGCGATGGTGTCGCCCTCGGCCAGCTCGGGGTCGGCCACCAGGCTCAGGTTGATGTCGCCGCCCTGGTGGTAGTGGCCGCCGAGGCCCTCGAAGAACAGCAGCTGGGTGCTCGGGTCAGTGTCGGAGACGGTGAGCGTCGTCGACCACCCGGCCGCCCAGATCTCGTTGGCAGTGCCGGCGCCACGGATGGCGGCGAAGTACAGCTGGGTGCCGTCGAGGTCCATGGTCGCGGGCAGGTCGATCGACATGGCACCAGCGTCGGTGCCCTCCTTGTAGATGGTGGTCTGCAGGGCACCGTCGACGAACTCGTAGCTGAGCCAGCGGTAGAGCGCGCCATCGACCGCCGGGTGGACCGTCGCGGACGCGGTGATGGTCTGACCGACGCGGTAGACCTTGCGGACCCCTTCGACCAGCACCTCGCGAGACAGGACGTCGTAGGTGGTGGGGGCCGACTGGGCGACGACCGATCCGTCACGCACGACCTGGAGGGTCCACTCCACGTCGGTCATGGCGCTGTCGGGTGAGACGATGAAGCGGTCGCCGGACAGGGTGGCCCGGTCCGCGGGGAACCACGGGCTCCCGAAGCGGTAGGCGAGCCGGAGCGTCTCCCCCTCGGCCGGGGCGCGGCCGGAGAGCTGGACCTCGAAGTCGTCACCGAGGTAGGTCGGCTCGGTCGGGAAGATCGCGGAGATCGGCGTGACCGCGTCGGAGACCACCAGCGGCACCCAGTCGCTCTCGCTGAGCGTCGTGGAGCCCTCGCGCAGCTGGACCCGGAGCTCATAGCCGTCGTGGCTGGCGTCGAGGACCTGCTCGACGATCCCCTCCGCGGCTTGGTCGCCGGTGCCGGTGAAGGCGTAACCCGAGCCGGTCCCGCCGACCGGTCGGATCGACCACCGGTACCTCTGGCCGGCGGTCAGAGTGTGGCCGAGCACGTGGGCCTGGAGCACGTCGCCGGGCTGGTAGGCGGACCGGACACCGCCGATACCGAACGGGACCCCCGAGGAGTCGGTGACCTTGACGGTGACGGGGTCGGAGGTGGAGGCGACGGCGAGGTTCGACTCTCGCGGGACGAAGCGGGCGCTGACGGCGTGGGTCCCGGTGGGAAGGCTGGCCTCCAGTGCGGCCCGCCCGTCGGCGACCGGCTCGTGGCCGAGCACCGTGGAACCACGCAGGAACTCGACGTACCCCGCCGCCCCTCCCGGCGACACCGAGGCCGTGAGGACGACCGGCTCGCCGGCGGTGACCTCGGTGGCGGAGGCGGTCAGGGACGTGGAGGTGGTCACCTGCTCGGGCAGGTCGCCGACGACGAAGGTGTAGACCGCGGTGTCTGCGACGGGATTTCCGGCGACCGTGCCGCTCGCCCTGACGCTCACGTGGTAGACACCGGGCGCGGTGAACGCCCAGTTGGCGTGCATGTGCACGCGCTTGCGGGTGAAGGTCTTCACGTCCTCGTCGCTGGACCACAGTCGCATCACCTGCCCGAACGAGCCGGACTGCCACAGCTCGACATCACCCGGGCCCTCGACGCCGAGGAGCGTGAAGGTGGTGTCGTCACCGTCGAGAGTGCCGGCAGGCACGCTCTCGGTGGAGAAGCCGGGCCAGATCTGGCCTGCTGCCTGCACCTCGGGCGCCAGCCAGACCGTCGAGCCCGCGGGCGCGACGAACTCGAACCCTGCCGGGAAGTCGTCGAATCGGGAGTCGTGGTCGACGTGGAACCACACGTTGTCGGCGTCGTACCGGGTGTGGGCGGCCGGTGTGTCCGCCTGGGTGCCGAGCGTCAGGGCGCCGTCGTCCCAGAAGGTGGCGATGGCGTCGGCGTGCACGTCGGCGATCACGACCCGCTCGACGGGAGCGGGGGCGGGCCCCGGTGCCGCCACGGCGTGGCCGGAAGGCAGGAGCGAGACGGCCGTGAACGCGCTGAGCAGCAGCGAGACGGCGAGGGCGACCCGCCAGTGGCCGGGCGGGCGGGTGTCCGGAGGTGGATTCATCACGGGGTTCCTTCGACGGAGCAGGTGGAGCCCGCCGCGTCCGCGACGAGCTTAATGATAACGGTTATCATCACATACTCCGAGCCGCCGCGCTCCGGCGATTGCCGGTCCGCCGGGCGCGCCCGACCCGGCCGATATGCTCGAGCGATCACAGCAGGACGCGGGAGGGTGGAGGATGGCCACGCCGGAGACCGGTGCTCCCGACGCCACACCGCGACGCGGACAGCGGCCCAAGAGCGGCGATCCGGTGATCAGCCGGGCGCTGCGGCTCCTGGAGTGCTTCGACGCCGACCATGCGCGCCAGACCCTGGCGCAGCTGAGCCGGCGCAGCGGGATCCCGCTCAGCTCGACCCACCGCCTCGCCGAGCGCCTGCGCGAGTGGGGTGCGCTGGAGCGCGACGAGGACGGCCGGTTCACCGTGGGCCTGCGGCTCTACGAGATCGCCTCCCTGGCGCCGCGCGGCCTCGGCCTGCGCGAGCGCGCGCTGCCCTACATGGGCGATCTGACCGAGGCGACCCGTCAACACGTGCTCCTCGCCGTCCGCGACGGCGAGGAGGCGCTCCTGGTCGAGCGCCTCTCCGGTCATCGAGCGATGCCGGTCCTCTACCGGGTGGGCGGCCGGTTGCCGCTGCACTCGACCGGGGTGGGCCTGGTGCTGCTCGCCTTCGCCGACCGCGACTTCCAGGAGGCCTACCTCGCCCGTCCGCTCACCCACGAGCCGGAGCACCGGCCGGTCCCGCCGCAGGAGCTGCGCCGGCGGCTGGCCGAGGTGAGGCGCGACCGGATGACGATCCTCCACCGACAGGTCCCCGAGCCGCTGGTGGCGGTCGCCGGCCCCGTGTTCGGGGCCGGCGACGAGGTCGTCGCCGCCCTCTCGGTGATCGTCCCCGAGGGCTACGACGACGCGCGCCGACTGGTGCCGCCGCTGCAGATGGCCACCCGGGCGATCTCCCGGGCACTCGGCGCGCGAGCCTCGATCGGCCTGGGCTGACCAGCAGCAGGTTCGCTAGGCCGCGCCGACCTCCGAGCGGGCGCCTACCCGGCTCGACGCCCGCAGGAGGGCGTCGGGGAGTCCCGCGAGGTC
>JAPSKJ010000092.1 GCA_031177735.1 Nocardioides sp. | reverse complement strand
ACCAAGCAGAACGTGCTGATCCAGCGGTTCGTCAAGGAGTCCCGCGGCCGTGACATCAGGGCGCTGGTGGTCGGCGACCGGGTGGTGGCCGCGATGCGGCGTACGGCGAAGGGCGACGAGTTCCGCTCCAACGTCCACCGCGGCGGCTCGGTGGAGCGGCTGGAGATCGACGACGAGTTCGAGCGCGCCGCGGTGCGGGCCGCCCAGATCATGGGACTGAAGGTCGCCGGCGTGGACATGCTCGAGAGCGACGACGGCCCGCTGGTGATGGAGGTCAACTCCTCCCCCGGGCTGGAGGGCATCGAGACGGCGACCAAGCTCGACGTGGCGGGGGCGATCGTGGACTACATCGACAACCAGGTCGCCTTCCCCCACATCGACGTGCGCGAGCGGCTGGCGGTCTCGACCGGCTACGGCGTCGCGGAGATCGTCGTGCACGGCGACGCCGACCTGGTCGGCACCACGCTCGGGGAGTCCGGCCTGCGCGAGCGCGACGTCACCGTGCTCACCCTGCACCGCGGCACGACGGTGATCCCCAACCCGTTCGCCTCCCAGGTGCTCGAGGCCGAGGACCGGCTGCTGTGCTGGGGCAAGCTCGAGGAGATGCGCTCGATGATCCCCGAGCGCCCCAAGCGCCGACCGCGGGTCAAGAAGCTGCCCAAGCACCCCCTGCCGGACGCCTGATCGGCGCCAGGCCGGCCGTCACGCGGAGGTGTCCGCCGGGGCGTTCCCCACGGCGTTGACCACCCGGCTGGGCGAGGGCCGCCCGAGCCGCCCGGCCATCCAGACGCTGGTCTCGACCAGCGCCGGCAGCGAGACCCCGGTCTCGATGCCGAGCCCGTGCAGCATCCACACCAGGTCCTCGGTGGCGAGGTTGCCGGTCGCGGACTCGGCATAGGGGCACCCGCCCAGCCCGCCCGCACTGGCGTCGAAGGTGGTGACCCCGTGGCGCAGCGCGGCCAGCGCGTTGGTGAGCGCCTGGCCGTAGGTGTCGTGGAAGTGCATCGCGAGGACGCCGTCGGGCAGGCCGGCGGCGTTGAACGCATCCAGCAGCGCGGTGACGTGTCCGGCGGTGCCGACGCCGATGGTGTCACCGAGGGAGAGCTGCGAGGCGCCGAGGTCGAAGAGCCGCTTGCCCACCGCGACGACCTGGTCGACCGCGACGTCGCCCTCCCACGGGTCGCCGAAGCACATCGAGACGTAGGCCCGCACGTCGAGCCCGGCCTCGCGGGCGCGGGCCACGACGGGCTCGAACATCGCGAACTGCTCGTCGAGCGAGCGGTTGAGGTTGCGCCGGGCGAAGGTCTCGGTCGCACTCCCGAAGATCGCCACGTGGCGCAGGCCGAGCTCCAGCGCACGGTCGAGGCCGCGCTCGTTGGGCACCAGCACCGGCAGCGGGCGACCGGCCTCCCCCAGCGCCGCCATCACCTCGGCGGCGTCGGCGAGCTGGGGCACCCACCTGGGGTGGACGAAGCTGGTCGCCTCGACCACGGGCAGGCCGGCGGCCAGGAGCCTGCGGATGAACTCCACCTTCACCTCGGCCGGCACGACGGTGGCTTCGTTCTGCAGCCCGTCGCGGGGGCCGACCTCGTAGATCGTCACCCGCTCCGGCAGCGCCGGGTCGCGGACGACCTGCGGGCTACGCATCGGCCGCCTCCACCTCGAAGAGCAGGTGGCCCAGCGGCACCTGGGCGCCCTTCTCGGCGCCGACGCTGGTGACCACCCCGGTCACCGGGGCCGTGATCGCCAGCTCCATCTTCATCGCCTCGACCACGCCGAGCACCTGGCCCTCCTCGACCGCGTCGCCGACCGCCACCCGCACGTCGAGCACGGTGCCGGGCATGGGGCTCGCCACCGAGCCGTCGCTGAGCACCGGCCCGTGGGCGGCCGCGGGGTCGGGCGGTGCGAGGTCGAACCACTGACCTCGGTGGGCGACGTCGGCGCGGTGCGGCTGCACGTTGACGACCGCACGCTGCCGATGGCCGTCGACGGACAGCTCGAGCAGATGGTCGGCCGCGGCGTGCTCGCGCACCGCCACGCCGTCCACCGTGCCGGCGCGCCGGTCGACCACGACCGGGCGGTCCAGGTCGACCACGGTCGGGGCGGGCTCGGCGCCGGCTCGCCAGCCGTCGGCCTGGAACGGGTGGCCCGCATCGTGCCCGGCCGCGAGCATGGCGCTGACCCACGCGACGCAGATCCGGGCGAGGTCGGCGGACGGGGGTTCGAGGGCGACCGTGTCGAGCCAGGCGGTGTGCACCGTCGCGCCGCGGAACTCCTCCGAGGCGACCAGCCAGCGCAGGAACCCGGTGTTGGTGGTGATGCCGAGGATGCCGGTCTCGTCGAGCGCGGCGACCAGCCGACGGCGCGCCGCCTCGCGGTCCGGCGCGTGCACGACCACCTTGCCGAGCATGGGGTCGTACGACGTGCTCACCACCTGTCCGCTCTCCAGCGCGTGGTCGACCCGGACCCCGGCCGGCCAGCGCACCAGGCTCGCCGTGCCGGCCTGGGGCAGGAAGCCCGCGTAGGGGTCCTCCGCGTAGATCCGCACCTCGATCGCGTGCCCGGAGAAGGTCACCTCGTCCTGGCGCAGGCCGAGCGGCTCACCGGCGGCCACGCGCAGCTGCAGCTCGACCAGGTCCAGCCCGGTGATCGCCTCGGTGACCGGATGCTCGACCTGGAGGCGGGTGTTCATCTCCAGGAAGTACGCCGCCCCGTCGGAGTCGTCGAGGAGGAACTCGACGGTGCCCGCGCCGGTGTAGCCGACCTGGCGTGCCAGGGCGACGGCGCTCTGCGTGACCAGGTCATGCTGCGCCTGGGTGAGGGTGGGCGCCGGCGCCTCCTCCACCACCTTCTGGTGCCGCCGCTGGGCGCTGCAGTCGCGGGTGCCGAGGTGGAGCACCGTGCCGTGGCTGTCACCGAAGACCTGCACCTCGATGTGCCGGCCACGCTCGACGTACTTCTCGACCAGCAGGGTGTCGTCGCCGAACGCGCCGGCCGCCTCGCGGGCGGCCGCGGCGCGCGCCTCGGCCAGGTCGGCCTCGCTGCGCACCACCCGCATGCCCTTGCCACCGCCGCCCGCAGCGGCCTTGACCAGCACGGGGAACCCCGCCTCCTCACCGCGGGGCACGACCGGCACGCCGGCCGCCACGGCGATCTCGCGGGCGTGGTCCTTGCGGGCCATCGCCTCCATCGCCTCCGGCGGCGGGCCGACCCAGACCAGGCCGGCCCGCTGCACGGCGCGGGCGAAGGCGGCGTTCTCCGAGAGGAAGCCGTAGCCGGGGTGGACCGCGGTCGCGTCGGCCTCCCCGGCGGCGGCCACGATCTGATCGATGTCGAGGTAGCTGCCGACGCGGACGGCGTGGTCGGCCGCCCGGGTGTGCGGCGCGTGCGCGTCGGCATCGGTGTGCACGGCGACGGTGCGCAGCCCCAGGCGGCGGCAGGTGCGGAAGATGCGCAGGGCGATCTCGCCGCGGTTGGCGACGAGCACGGTCTCGAGACGGGACTCGACGCGGACGCTGGTGGAGTCAGTCATGTCGGTGCCTCACATCCGGAAGATGCCGTAGGACGGATCGGCGATGGGGGCGTTGGCGGCGGCCGCCAGCCCCATGCCGAGCACCCGCCGGGTGTCGACGGGATCGATGATGCCGTCGTCCCACAGTCGCGCGGTCGAGTAGTACGGCGAGCCCTGTGACTCGTACTGCTCCCTGATCGGCCGCTTGAACTCCTCGTCGTCGGGGCGGTTGGCGACGGTGGCGAGCACCGAGGCGGCCTGCTCGCCGCCCATCACCGAGATCCGGGCGTTCGGCCACATCCACAAGAACCTGGGGTCGTAGGCCCGCCCGCACATGCCGTAGTTGCCGGCGCCGAAGGAGCCGCCGATGACGACGGTGAACTTCGGCACCACCGAGCAGGACACGGCGGTCACGAGCTTGGCGCCGTCCTTGGCGATGCCGCGGTTCTCGTAGTCCTTGCCGACCATGAAGCCGGAGATGTTCTGCAGGAACACCAGTGGCACGCCGCGCTGGTTGCACAGCTCGATGAAGTGGGCGCCCTTGAGGGCGGACTCGCTGAAGAGGATGCCGTTGTTGGCCACGATCCCGACCGGATAGCCCCAGATCCGGGCGAAGCCGCAGACCAGGGTCTCGCCGTAGAGCTGCTTGAACTCGCTGAACCGGGATCCGTCGACGACGCGGCGGATCACCTCCCGGACGTCGTACGGCGTGCGCAGGTCGGTCGGGACGACGTCGTAGAGCCCCTCGGGGTCCTCCACCGGCTCCTCCACCGGCGCCCGCTCGAGCGAGGGCTGCACCGGCCGCTCGCAGGTCGCGATGATGGAGCGGACGATCCGCAGCGCGTGGGCGTCGTCCTCGGCGAGGTGGTCCACGACGCCGGAGCGGCGCGCGTGGACGTCGCCGCCGCCGAGCTCCTCGGCGGTCACCTCCTCCCCCGTCGCCGCCTTCACCAGCGGCGGCCCGCCGAGGAAGATGGTGCCCTGCCCGCGCACGATGACCGACTCATCGCTCATCGCCGGCACGTAGGCGCCGCCGGCGGTGCAGCTGCCCATCACCGCTGCCACCTGCGGGATGCCTGCCGCCGACAGGTTGGCCTGGTTGAAGAAGATCCGACCGAAGTGCTCGCGGTCGGGGAAGACCTCGTCCTGCATCGGGAGGAAGGCCCCGCCGGAGTCGACGAGGTAGACGCACGGCAGCCGGTTGGCCGCAGCCACGGCCTGCGCGCGCAGGTGCTTCTTGACCGTCATCGGGTAGTAGGTGCCGCCCTTGACGGTGGCGTCGTTGGCCACCACGACGCACTCCCGGCCGGCGATACGACCGATGCCGGTGATGATGCTCGCGCTCGGGACGGCGAGCTCGTCGCCGGGAGCGCCGTACATGCCCCATGCGGCGAGCGGCGCGATCTCGAGGAACGGCGAGCCGGCGTCGAGCAGTCGGTCGACCCGGTCGCGGGGCAGCAGCTTGCCTCGCTCGACGTGGCGCGCGCGGGAGGCCTCGGAGCCGCCCAGGCGGACCCGGGCGAGCCTCTCCCGGAGCTCCGCGACGAGGTCGCGCATGCGGGGTGCGGTCGTCGGCTGTCCGGTCGTCACCGTCATGCCGGCGATGCTAGTGGTGGCCCGCGTCACACCCACACCGGAGTCGCCGGCCACGCGGCACAGCGCGGTCGCCCGGACGGCGGGCGCAGACGCCGGTCACAAGCAGCCGGCGGCGAGCCCGATCTGGGCGAGCCCGGCGAGGTCGCCGGCGCCGTACTGAGGGACGCTGCGCGCTGAGACGCTCGCGGCCATGAGGGCGGCCGGGTCCTCGACGTGGTCGAGGCCGAGCAGATGGCCGATCTCGTGCATCAGGACGTAGCCGAGGCTGATGCCCTTACGGAAGCCCGGGAGGGTCGGCTGCGTGCGGTCGATGACGAGGCCGCCGGTGTAGTAGGCGCTCGTCCACCCGTCGCCGTGCGCGATGGTGCGGATCGAGGAGCCGGCGAGGGCCAGGGTGCGCCCCGCGATGTCGGGCACCGTGCGCGGCGTGGACCACGCGATCGCGAACCCGTAGTCGGGCGTCTCGGCCGGGCTCCTGCCCGCGGCGGCCCACGGGACCGCGCGGGTGCGACCGGCGTAGGTGAAGGTCAGGCCGGTGGCCTGCCGCACCCGGCGCAGCGCCTCGGCCAGGGTGCGGAGCGCGCCGCGCGGGGCGCCGCGCAGGTTCACCTGGTAGGGGATCGGGGTGCACGGGTCCCAACGCACCGGCATCGGCTCCAGGAGCCGCCAGCTGCTCGGACCGCCGCGCGGGCGGTAGGGCGGCCGCACCGTGACGGTGACCTCCGGCGAGTACGCCGCCGGCGTGACGCCGCTCGCCGTCACACTGGCCCGCAGCACGTGCCGGCCGTAGAACCACGTCGGCGCGGCCAGCTGGAAGGACCCGTCCGTGGCGGTCGTGGTGGATCCCACCGGCTGCCACCCGGTCGCGGTGTGGAGGTCCAGGCTCACCGCGAGGCCGGCCGCCGGAGCTCGGCCGCGCAGGGTGACCGGCGTGTCCACGACGACCGCGTCGCGCGAGGCCACCAGGGAGAGCGCCCCGGGAACCGCGGCGGGCGCCGCCGACGCTCCCGTCGGCCCGAGGAGCTGGCCGGTGAGCAGGGCGACCAGGCCGAGGATCAGTGCGGCGACGCAGGGACGGCGCCCGGACGGCGTACGGCGGTGTGGGGCCACACAGGGCCCATCGGCAGCCGGTGGCGCCGGTTGAGACGGCGATGGGAGGAACCCTGATCGTTCACCCAGGTCTCACGCCGCGCACGTGATCCGATCCCCGCCCGCCGGGTACCCGGCCCGCATGACGAGGTTCGGATACACGCTGATGACCGAGCAGAGCGGCCCGCGTGAGCTGGTGCGCTACGCGGTGGCCGCCGAGGAGGTCGGCTTCGACTTCGAGGTCTCCAGCGACCACTTCTCCCCCTGGCTGACCGAGCAGGGGCACGCGCCGCACGCCTGGACGATGCTCGGCGCGGTCGCGCACGCGACTGAACGGGTGGGGCTGATGACCTACGTGACCTGCCCGACGATGCGCTACCACCCCGCTGTCGTCGCCCAGCAGGCCGCGACCCTCGGGGTGCTGTCGCAGGGCCGCTTCGTGCTCGGCGTCGGCGCCGGGGAGAACCTCAACGAGCACGTCGTCGGCCGCGGCTGGCCTGCGCTCCAGACCCGGCACGCGATGCTCGTCGAGGCGGTGGAGATCATCCGCCGGCTGCACACCGGGGAGCTGATCGACCACCGCGGCGAGTTCTTCCAGGTCGACTCGGCGCGCGTGTGGGACCTGCCCGACCAGCCGGTCGAGATCGGCGCCGCCGTCGCCGGGGAGCGGGCCATCGAGGCGCTCGCTCCGATCGCGGACCACCTCATCGCCGTCGAGCCGTCCGCCGAGATCGTCGACGGGTGGAACGCCGTCGAGGGTGCCAAGCGGATCGGCGACCAGGCCCGCGCCATCGGTCAGATCCCGATCTGCTGGGCGCCCAGCGAGGAGGAGGGCACCGCGCTGGCCCACGAGCAGTTCCGCTGGTTCGCCGGCGGCTGGTCGGTCAACGCGGACCTGCCCACGCCCGCCGGCTTCGCGGCAGCCAGCCAGTTCGTCCGGCCCGAGGACGTCGCCTCCTCCATCCCGTGCGGACCCGATCTGGACGCGATCGTGGAGTCCGTGTCGGCGTACTGGAAGGCCGGCTTCACCGACATCGCGCTGGTGCAGGTCGGCGACCGGCTGCAGCAGCGGTTCCTCGACGAGGCGGCACGACCGCTGCTGGAGAAGCTGCGCGCAGCCGCGCCCTGATCGGGGATCGCCCGGCCGGCCGTGCCGTCAGTGGGGCATCCACACCGACGCGTCGTGAGCGAAGTAGACCCGCCGCGGGTCGAACGCCAGGAGACGCTCCATCCACGGCGGCGCGGCGGGCAGCGGCGGCTCGTGGCCCAGGCTCGGTGCGAGGGCGGCAAGAGCGTCGGCGCTCCACAGGGACGCCGTGTCGTGGGTCTGACCGGCCAGGACGACGGAGCCGTCGGCGCACTCCAGGACGACGGCCTGGTGGCCGTCGACGTGGCCCGGCGTCGGGATCACGTGGACGCCCGGCGCGATCTCCGCCTCGCCGTCGAGCAGCTCGTAGGAGGCCCCCGCGAAGTCGACCAGCTCCGGGACCGTGTAGTCGGTCGTGCGGGCCGCCTCGAGCTCGATCCGCTGGCAGTGGATCGGCCGGCCCGGCAGCAGGGGGTTGCCGCCGATGTGGTCGAAGTGCAGGTGGCAGTTGACGACCAGGTCGATGTCGGCGGTGCCGAGCCCGACGGCGTGCAGGGCTTGCGG